>NZ_JBFRVM010000110.1:0-883 GCF_041475145.1 Vibrio sp. 10N.222.49.A3 | reverse complement strand
CAAATATGTTTTCTGAAATGCCTCTTATCCTAGAGGCATTTTTTTTACCTCGTGATTGCTGTGTACGCTTGGGTTTCTGCGCTAAAAGAGGTTGAGCCAAAGGCTCGACCGCAAGCGGTCGTCAAAACGGCTCTCAGTACCACAGTACGCCCATTTGCTCTATGTTTGATTATATTGCTTTGTCATGGTGTCGTTTTGTTGATTCTTGTCTTATAGGGCTTGATAGGCGGCTTTTTTATTATGACGGTTTAAGGCTGATTTTAAGTGCTGCGTTGTGGTAACGGCTTGAGTTGGGCGTTACCCTTCGGGCAAGGCTTTTCGCTTGTATCTTTCATCTATGGCCTAAGAGTGGCATCGCCCTGGTGAGTCACTGCGTGCCGCCCCAGGATGTGCCTCTCTACAGCCCCTATCTAAAAGGATATCGCTGCAATCCTGAACGCCTGCGCCTCGTCATTCTTCCTCGTTGCCGCTCGTCGTGCCTCCTTGTTGCTCTCCCTGCCTTTGAATAAGTTCGAGTAAGGCTTGTTTTCTTATGCGCCGATTTCCTTTCACTCGCATCATTTACGGGCTCGCAGGCTGTTAACCGTCTCTCCCCACAACCTACTTTGCAAGGGTAAATGAACGCTGCGCGCCCTTGCAAAGCAGAACGATGTGAGAGAGCGGACAGCCAAGCGGCTCCGAAAAGTGATACTCAAACAAAAGGAAAATCCTCATGGCGCAACAAAATTCAAACCTAACTCTCTCTAATTCAAATTCAGTGACCAGCGTTTCGCCGCTGGAGCACGAAAGCTCACCCAAAAATGATATCTCTAAGCGTCTGCAACCAGTAGAGCCAAGTCGTGATGTTGCCCTATCAGGATCAACATCTGTGGAAAATATTGTC
>NZ_JBFRVM010000109.1:0-2897 GCF_041475145.1 Vibrio sp. 10N.222.49.A3 | reverse complement strand
GAGTAGTAGCTCTAGCTCATTTCTGCCCCATTGTTAGATAGACCTTTTACTCATTCACATCCTGTTCATGGGGTTTTGCCCTACTAGAAGTTATCCATTCTTCTAATGCTGTTCGTCGTTAATCCCCGTGTTGTATCACGGGGGTAAATTCGACCTACCTATCAGCACTCACACTACCCATCTCTTGTTGCAAGCTTGCGCGCTATTTCCTTACTCTCGTGCTAGACCAAATAATTCTATTTTTTCGACTCAACCATCTTATCTGTAATGATAAATTATTGTTTATAAAGGCTTATCATGATTAGAATAACGCACGTTAAAAACTAAACTGAAGTTACTTTTAGGAATGTCCTAAAAAGCACTCGAGGAGCTTAGAATTGGAAGTGAATTTTGAGAATGGAAAACTGTCATCTTTATATTTCCATGAGTTATTTTGGTTAGCCAGTTCAATCGTTAGCAAATCTGAAAAGTTGTTTGAAGATAGCAAGGTTCCTGATTCTGGTTACTTGATTCAAGTTAGTCCGGAACTTCACTCCCTTATCGCTTCGATCTTATCTGACGCTGCGAATATTAAGAAATTACTGGTTACACCAAGTGTCAAGCTTAAAGGCGAATCTGGGGCTCAAGCAAGGCTAAGAAAAGAAAGAGTCAAACATTTGAATGAAGCTATTGCACCAATTGAACCAAAAGAACTTTTCAATCATAAAGTGAGAAACACTTTAGAGCATTTTGACGAATACTTAGACGAAGCGAATGCCAAATTAACCAAATCTTCGAAAGTTCCATCTCCAATGGCCGCATATAACATGATACTTTCCCATTGGGAGGCATTTTCACCAAGGGTGTATCCCGTACGACTTTACGTTTCGTCTGAAAGGACATTTTACAATATGAAATGGAGTGTAAATATCGGTGAATTACACTGTGAAGCAAAAGAGATAGTTGAGAAACTTTCAAAATTGCCGAGCCTCGGTGGTAATGGAGAAATAGGTGCATTAATGCTTCGGTTAGACAAATAGCGAGCAGTTTGCTCGAATCGGCTACATAAAAGCTGTACGTACATGAGAACTTTCAGTGATGAAAAAATATAAGTTTATATCAACACTTCGTTACCTATCGATTTCTGAACCAATTGATTACTGGTTGACTTTGGTACCAGGCATTAACATTACAAACGACAAGAGCCTAATTTCCGAAATCATCGATAACGAGTTTAGGGATGTCGCTGGCATCATCGAATACAATCATTTCATAAACGCAGAGAACATCGTTTATTGTGAAATCGATGATTCAATTTTTACTAAAGGTGAAAATAGCCACCAAGCTTTATACACCTGGTTATGTTGGTTGAAAATGCTGCTAAGTGATCTTTGGCTTTTAAAAGATAATGCTGTGATTTGTGAATCAGCTTTTTGTAAGTTCACAGACGGAGAACATGAAGAATGGAGCAGCAACTACTTAACTACCCCTGCATATTTTAGCTCAGGGACTTCATTTCAAAATACAGATATGACAATGAAAGAGTTAATCCAGTGGGATGAAAAAAGCTGTCAAGTTCAATCTTATTTGTGTAAGTCTAGATCGACATTCATGGATTCATTCACCAATACAAAGTTTTCGCGCATTGGTCGAAGCATGAGGTTCATTCAAGCAGCTGCTCGCGAGATGCACCCTGCAGTGAAAATTGCTCATTACTGTAGTGCCTATGAAAGCTTGTTCTCTACAGATAACTCCGAGTTAACTCATAAATTATCTGAGCGTGTAGCTTTTTTTCTAAAAGACTTTGGTTTTGATCCAATAGAAGTATTTGATGACCTGAAGTTGTTCTATGGAATTCGTTCTAAAGTTACTCACGGTGATACTTTGAAGTCTAACAAAGAGCAAGACTTACCAGAAATGAGCGAAAAGTGTGATAGTTACTTACGTACGATTCTGAATATCATCATTAACGATGATGAACTAGTTGCTCTATTTGATGGAAAAAAAGAACCGTTTGAGAAATTTTTTAAGAGTAAGTTATTTATGGCAAATTAGAATTTATATAGGAGCGTTCCTCACACTCTATTAGTTCTACCGCAAAAAAGCCGAACCCTCTCGATAAAGGTTCAGCTTCTTTCTCCTTGATATGACCAAAAAGGAGGACTGGCTAATGCACTAAACAAGGTTCATTCTACTAAACAGGGTCTATCTTTGCGCCAGTCAAGGTAACCATAACAGCAAAAAGTCATCGAGTTAGCCAATGTTTTTTAGACTTTGAATTCGTATTGATAAAACCATACTTTTCTAATTCTATTTTTTGATATTGGCGATTGCCCTAGCAAGTCCTAACAAGTGCGTAGAAGTCTTTATCTCTAACTCTGATTGGATTCCTAGCAATGCTATTCCTGCCAATATTTGTTGTGGTCTCACAACTTGGCCTGTCGGCAGCTCCATTCTGTCGTAGAGCATTTTAAACTGTTCCCAATCTTCACTAATGCTTAGTTCCCGACCTTTGGCCATTCTCATGAGCCTTTTACACTCTGGAGGTATTGGGTTTCCTTCATCCCAACCTGTGACAGTTCTCACAGATTTAAAACAGAGTTCAGCGACCTCTTCTTTGGTCATTTGGCATTCTAATTCTCGAAAAATGTAATTCTTACTCATTTCGAGATACTTCACAGATAAAACCTCTAAATACAAGAGGTTGCACCGTATTGATAAGATATGCACCATTGAACATAAGCAGACAAAGTGCGCACTGTACGAAGGCGTACTAATTGGCAAATTTGCCTTATAAAAAGTTATTCATTAATCGCTAATGTTAGAATTCCTGAAACGCATTTATGTCCAAAACCTTCACAGGCTGAATTTTTACCTATGGCAATCATTAGAGTAGTAGCTGTGATTACCGAGGGAGG
>NZ_JBFRVM010000108.1:2455-4831 GCF_041475145.1 Vibrio sp. 10N.222.49.A3 | reverse complement strand
CGCGCCATAAACCCCGCATTCTAATCTTTCAGCGCGAAGAATAAGATCAACTCTCCAACCCAAAGGAGAGTTGAAATGGCAAAACGACGCACCAACCTAGAATGGCAATCACTGTTTGAACAATATGAGAGCAGCAGTGTTACCCAACGCGCTTTTTGCGAAGAGCATGGACTGAGTTTATCCACGTTCTTCGCCAAGCGGCGTCAACTCCAAACAGTAAACCAATCGGAATCTGTCGGATTTGTTAAAGCCGAAATCGTCGAAAAGACAACCAAGTATCAGGCCCAGATAGCTACGGCTAACATGACACTTCTCATCAATGATGTGGAGCTGAGCATTCCTCAAGGTACGCCAGCGACCTATCTTGCTGAACTCATTGGAGCGTTGTCATGAAAGGTATGCTCAGCGCTCCAGGCATTTACCTTTATCGTGAAAGCGTCGATTTTAGAAAGTCCATCAACGGTCTTGCAGCGATTATCGAAAATGATAAGGACTTACCTCTTGGCAGCGGTGCGCTGTTCCTGTTTACCAATAAACAGCGCGATAAGATTAAGGTACTGTACTGGGATAAAACAGGCTTCGCCCTCTGGTATAAACGCCTTGAAAAAGCCAAGTATAAGTGGCCTTCAAAAGAGAAAAATCAGGTGTTTACCCTCACTCAATTTGAGCTTGATAGACTGCTTTCTGGCTTCACAATTATCGGCCATGAACCCGTAAAAATAAACGATTTTACAATGAGCTAATCGAGAATAAAGCCTTATATACCAAGCGTTAACGGCACGATTTTAGTATAATCAATGCCATGGAAAAGACGCCAAATATCAACCCAGAAAGCCAAGATATTGCCGAGCTACAAGCGATGGTGAAAGCCCTGATGCTCTCGCAAGAGCAGAAGGAATCGCAATGGCAACAAGAGCGCCAATCGCTGCTTGAACAACTCAAACTCGCCTTCGACCGCCAGTTCGCTAAACGCTCGGAGGCGTTAAAGCCTTACGATGAATCACAAGGTGACCTCTTCAACGAAGCGGAATGTGAAGCCGTTAAGGAAGAAGAAGTTGAGGTGACAACTACGATCACAACGAAAAAGCGTGGTAAACGTAAACCTCTGCCTAAGACCTTACCTCGTGAGGTTATCGAACTCGATTTAGACGACCATGAAAAGCAGTGTTCTTGTTGTAATCATGGCCTGCATAAAATCGGTGAAGACCGCAGCGAGAAGCTAGAGTTCACGCCTGCGGTACTCAAGGTGTTGGAATATGTTCGCCCTAAGTACGCTTGCCGCCAGTGCGAGAAAACAGGCGACAGCAGCCATATCGTTCAGAAGCCATCCCCTCAGAGTCTCATCCCTAAAAGCTTCGCCACAGAAAGCTTGCTGGCCAACATCATTCTTGGCAAATACCAGTATGCGATGCCACTTTATCGCCAAGAATCGCTGTTTACCCAGTCGGGTATCGAGTTATCACGCACCACCATGGCAAGGTGGGTTATCCAAGTCAGCGAGAAGTTCGCCCCGCTGTATGCCGCCTTGAAGAAGTACCTAGTTCAGCAAGTGGTGGTTCAGGCGGATGAAACGCCGCTCAATGTGCTCAAGGAAGAGAAGAAGTGTTATATGTGGCTCTACTGCTCGGGCGCTGACTCGCCCGAAGCCGCACTGCCTAATGTGAAAAATATCGCCTTGTACGACTATCAAAACAGTCGCGCGAGGGCGTGCCCTATTGCCTTTTTAGGTGACTACAACGGTTATCTACAAACCGATGGCTACGCTGCTTATGATGGACTTCATCAAGTCACCAATGTGGGGTGCTTAGCGCATGCTCGTCGCAAGTTCATGGACGCGAAGAAGCTTCAAGGGAAAGGTAAGTCGGGCAAGGCCGATAAAGCGCTGGCTAAAATCCAAAAACTCTACGGGATAGAATCGCGCTTAAAAGGTGCGCCTGCCGAAGAGCGAAAAGCAGAGCGTCAAGCACTTGCCAAGCCGATACTGGATGAGCTTTACCAATGGATGACAACCCAGAAGGTGATAGGCTCTAGCCCACTGGGCAAAGCGATAAAATACACGCTCGGGCAGTGGTCAAAGCTCACTCGTTATATCGACGATGGCCACTTATCTATCGATAATAATCGCGCTGAACGCGCAATTAAACCGCTGGTTATTGGCAGGAAGAACTGGCTATTCTCTAACACACCAAACGGTGCTGATGCGAGCGCGATGCTTTACAGCATCATCGAGACCGCGAAAGCCAACGGTCTTATCCTCTATGACTACCTAGTCAAGTGCATGAAAGAGTTGGCGAAAGCAGAGCCTGATATCGACGCACTCCTACCTTGGAACTTCAAACACTGACAAGTCGGCCCGTGGGTTCATGGGGCGGATAC
>NZ_JBFRVM010000108.1:1882-2026 GCF_041475145.1 Vibrio sp. 10N.222.49.A3 | reverse complement strand
AGCTTTACCAATGGATGACGACCCAGAAGGTGATTGGCTCTAGCCCACTAGGCAAAGCGATAAAATATACGCTTGGGCAGTGGTCAAAGCTTATTCGTTATATCGACGATGGTCACTTATCTATTGATAATAATCGCGCTGAAC
>NZ_JBFRVM010000108.1:0-1013 GCF_041475145.1 Vibrio sp. 10N.222.49.A3 | reverse complement strand
CCAACGGTCTTATCCTCTACGACTACATGGTCAAGTGCATGAAAGAGCTAGCAAAAGCAGAGCCTGATATCGACGCACTCCTACCTTGGAACTTCAAACATTAGTAATATCGCCCTGTAGGTTCATGGGGCGTTTACCTCATACAAACCTATTTAAATACTTATTTACAACCAGCTGGAATGATAAGAAACGATCTCCAATCGGAGCTGGCGTCATTACAAACTCCTGAAGCAATCGCTTCTACAGGGTCGTTCACAGCAACACTCAGTTGGAATGGTCTAGGTGATGTTGATTTGCATACGTTTGAACCCAATGGGATGCAGGTGTACTACCAAAATAGGGTAGGTAACGTTGGTGAGTTAGATGTTGATAACACCAGCGGCTATGGGCCAGAGCATTACTTCGCCACTTGTGACAGAGACAACCTCGAACTCGGGGTATATAGTATCGGTGTGAATAACTACGCTCGTGCAGAAGGTCGAATTGCAACTGTTCAAATATCGACAGGTAGTATTTCGGATGTTCTAACTAAGTCAGTTACACTTGGGGAAGCTCAAGGTTCATCAGAGAATGCCAACCCATTACACATGATGAATGTTGTGGTTTCTGAAAACGACAGTGGTGGCATTGAAATAGGGGCTTTCTAGTAACCTTAAAGGGCCGTTTACCTATAGTAATATAATCTGATAGCCCTACTAAAACATCATTTGATGTTTTAGTAGGGCATTGCGTTTGGTCTACCAATTTCCGATACATTGTATGATTCGGAGTAGTAAATTTTGTCCGAACGACTTAGTCGCCAATCTGAACGTAACTCGGAAATGTCCAACTCTGAGTCAGCATGTCGTCGCGACTCAAGGCGAGTTCCAATGATATATTTTGCAACTGCAAGCAATTAGCTTTGTCGACAAGAGCTGATAACAAAGAGAGCCAAAGCTGACTAAATTGATTAACCAATAACTTTCAATTTTTTTGGTTATAGTATGTGTAATATAAATCCCAATAATACTTGA
>NZ_JBFRVM010000107.1:0-45443 GCF_041475145.1 Vibrio sp. 10N.222.49.A3 | reverse complement strand
CTGATCGGCATTACTCCCGAAGGAAGCCTTTAAAAGGTCTCTTGTCGACTAGCGACTGAGAATTACGTAGCGATTACATGTTACGTAGAGACGCAATACGCTTGTCTAGTGGTGGGTGGCTCATCAGAAGCTCAGTAAGCGATTTTTTGCCGTTGATACCAAATGCCATCATAGAACCTTCTAGTTGTGGCTCATGGCTCACCTTAAGACGCTCTAGCGCTGCTATCATCTTCTCTTTACCTACTAAGTGCGCAGCACCTGCATCGGCATGGAATTCACGATGACGGCTGTACCACATCGTAATGAAGCTTGCTAAGAAACCAAATACTAATTCCAGCACCATAGACACACCAAAGTACACCATCATGTTGCTGCCACCCTCTTCTTCGTTGTCATTCGACGCAACAATGTTGGCGATGAAACGAGATAGGAAGATAACGAACGTGTTCACCACGCCCTGCATTAGCGTCATGGTCACCATATCACCGTTCGCGATGTGACTCACTTCATGCGCTAACACTGCTTCAGCTTCATCACGCGTCATGTTGTGTAGCAGACCCGTAGAGACTGCTACTAATGAATCATTACGCTTAGCGCCCGTCGCAAACGCGTTGATGTCTGGCGAATCGTAAATCGCCACCGTTGGCATACCAATACCAACTTGTTGAGACTGACGGCTTACTGTCTCCATCAACCAATGTTCGGTTTCGTTACGTGGACTTTCAATGACCATACCGCCTACCGATCGTAGCGCCATTTTCTTTGACATCATCAATGAAATGAATGAGCCACCAAAACCAAACACTGCAGCCATCACCAATAAGCCTGATAGGCTACCAGGTTGCATACCTGTAACTGCGTATACAATGTTAAGAACAACACTTAGTACCAATACAACCGCTAGGTTGGTTGCAAGGAACAACATTACTCGCTTCATTACTTATCTCCGCATGAAAGCTGTTTTTATAAAACTTATTATTATAGACAAGGCAGACAGCAATTTATTCCAACCTTGAAGACTTATACTTACTTATACATATAGTCTTAGATTAAGAAAACAAGGTTAAGCATTAAATTGCAACATTTGATTACGAGACCATATTCGAATCACCTCCAGTCTATTAGACCTAAGTCGTATGGTGTCGGTATAACAATCCGTTTACAGTGGCTTCAGATGATTTATTGGCTAGTCCATGTACAAAAAGGGAAGAATCATGGTTGAAGGTACTAACACTCAAATGGCTATCGATTTACTGTGCTGTCACCTAGGGATTACTGAAGAAGAAGCAAAAAAGCAGATTGGGATCCTAACACCGCAAGCGGCACAGACAAAAATCACAGAGACACAACAAGCACTAATGGGACTTACAAAAGAACACTAACCCATAGCGACTTGTTCAAAGGCCAGTTGTTTATAAACTTATGGCCAAAAGGCTTAACATAGCAAAAGGGCTGCAATCGCAGCCCTTTTCTTATTTAGTACACAAGGTGAGAATTAAAGCGCAAGCAAAGGCTGCACATCAATGTACTTACCAATGTTCTTAGACTTTGCTCTTGGCACATACGGAATTTCACCTAACTTCGGTGCACCTAGCTTATCTTCAAGCATCGCTATAATTTCGGCGTAATGTTCAGTACCTGGGTTAATGCGGTTTGCAACCCAACCTACTAGGTTCAGTCCATCAGCACGAATCACTTCTGCAGTTAGCAGTGCATGACTCAAACAGCCAAGCTTAATGCCGACCGTCAATACCACTGGCAGCTGCTCTTTTTTGACCCAGCTAGACAAATATTCTTCATCAGAAACCGGTACACGCCAACCACCAGCACCTTCAACTAACACGATGTCAGAGTTTTGCTTATGCTCTGCCAACTTAGCTGATAATACGGTTTCATCAATCACCACACCATCATGCTTTGCTGCAATGTGTGGTGATGATGGTAGCAACAGCGCATACGGATTAACGTCTTCGTAGGCGATATCTTGCGTCGCAGCTTCTTGAAGGTGCAATGCATCACTGTTACGTAACCCTTCAGGGTATTGTTCACACCCTGCTGCAACTGGCTTATAACCAATTGTTGATAAATCTTGTGCGGCCAAAGCTTGAAGAATCGCTTTTGAAACCACAGTTTTTCCCACTTCGGTATCCGTACCTGCAATGAATAATGCATCAATCATAATTGAATAACCCCTAAACAAACTTGATATGTTGCTGGCAAGAAACCTTGATGGTTTTTAAACTCTCGATATTCCCGTTCAACAAGCTGCAACATGCGGCGACTTGTTAAACCTTGTGAGCGACCACTTACGTGATTAGCGCCGATACCTTTAAGGTCGCGCATCAGTTCAAACGCAGTGTCGTACCAAACGGTGATGGTGGGCAAGTCTAGTTGATGAGCCGTACAGCTAGATTGCGCTAACGCAATTTTTACCTGATTGATTGTAATAAAATGGTTAACGTGTTGATGTGCGTCAATTTTGGACCACGACTTTTTCAGTTCAAACAGTGATCCATCAAGCAAAGTTGAGAAAATAACGCGTCCCCCAAGCGAGGTGACACGCTTCATCTCCCTCAAAGGCGACGATAAATCGTCACACCATTGCAACGCAAGGCTAGAGAAAACAATATCAAAAGCCCCATCTTCGAATGGCAATAGCTCGGCATCAGCTTGTCGATATAAAGAGATCATTGCGCCACAGCGCTGTTCGGCTTTTTGCAGCATTCCAATAGAAAGGTCTGCGCATACCACTTCAGCGCCTCGTTCCACCAATTGCTGTGAGAAATAGCCAGTACCACAACCTAGATCGAGCACCTTTAACCCAGAGAGGTCACTCGGTAGCTTACCCAGCAGTCGGTGGCCGACATAGCGCTGGAATTCAGCATGTTTGTCATAGGTTGTTGCTGCTTTGCCGAAGGCTTCGGCAATCGCACTCTTGTCTTGGCCTACGTAATTATCCACTACTGCTTCTTGTGACATTTACTGAGCCTCTTTCTTTAATTCAAAGTTCGATTCTAAGCTTGGTTTGATATTTAATTCGTCGTGTCGCTCCATTGCTTGAAGCAGAGAATTGGTTAACTGAAAAATCTGTTTCTGACTGTGGTTCGCCGTTAAGGTAATACGCAAACGAGCAGTTCCAATAGGCACCGTTGGTGGCCTTATTGCCGTTACCCAAACTTGGTTGCGCTTTAACTCTTCAGCAATAGATAGTGCTGCTTGGGCTTCGCCGATTAAAAATGGCTTGATCGGCGTCTGAGTATCAATAAAACCTTTCACACCATTCATCTGCTCTGCATAGAGCGCACCTAGCTCCGTGAGTTTCTCACGACGCCACTCTTGCGTTTGAATCATCTGACATGCATGAGACAAAGCCACCGCTTGTGAAGGTGGCATTGCCGTCGAATACACATGATGACGCGCAAACTGAGTTAAGTAATCACCCACTTCTGACGAACAAAGAATCGCAGCACCAGAAAGGCCAAATGCTTTACCAAAGGTCACCACCAAGATATCAGGTGAGATTTGTGCGGCGTTGCAACTCCCTGCCCCGTTATCACCTAATACGCCAATACCGTGGGCATCATCAACCGCCAACCAACTGTCGTATTGATTAGTCAGGCTAGATATCTGACGGAGAGGCGCTTGATCACCATCCATGCTGAATACACCCTCAGTCACGACCAAGGATTGTGGAGTTTGACTCAATAGCGACTCTAAATGTTGCGTGTTGTTGTGCTTAAAGCGTTTCATGGTTGCAGGTGAAAGCATCCCCGCTTCCATCAAAGAGGCGTGGTTAAGTTTGTCTTGCAACAGAAAGTCGTCTTTTTCGAGCAGAGAAAACAACAAAGCTTGGTTAGCACTGAAACCAGAGTTAAAGAGAATGGCGCGTTCAAAGCCAAGCCATTCACACAGCTGAGTCTCTAAATTTCGATGAGCAGGACTAAAACCCGTGACCAATGGCGATGCCGCACTACCAGCACCATACTGGGAAAGCCCCACTTGCCACGCATCAACCAATTCAGAATCGTTTGCCAAGCCTAAGTAATCATTACTCGAAAAATTAATAAAGCGAGAACCTTCACTATTAAGCAAAGGGCCATTACTGTTTTCGAGTACCTTAAGTTGACGAGTTAACCCCTGCTCACGGCGATGAACAAGGGCACTTTTGATGCGAGATTTAAACAGTGGCATCGTAGAACATGTCATCTTTCGTTGGACGAGCAGCAACCCGCTCCACCACTTGATCTAACAGTTCATTTTCTTGAATTTCGTCAGGCTTCTGAGCCACCTGTTGGCTGTTGATACCTAACTTCTTAAACAGCTGCATGTCCGTGTCTTCATCTGGGTTTGGCGTAGTCAGTAGCTTACAGCCGTAGAAGATAGAATTCGCACCCGCCATGAAACACATCGCTTGCATCTGTTCGTTCATGTTCTCACGGCCTGCTGATAAACGAACCGCAGACATAGGCATCATGATGCGAGCAATCGCAATCAGTTTGACGAAGTCGAAAGACTCAACATCATCGACGTTTTCCATCGGTGTGCCTTTGACTTTTACGAGCATGTTGATTGGTACACTTTCTGGGTGAACAGGAAGGTTCGCAAGCTCTACAAGCAGGCCTGCACGGTCATTAGTACTTTCGCCCATGCCAATAATACCACCAGAACAGATCTTCATACCGGCATCACGCACATGAGATAGCGTATCTAAACGGTCTTGGTAAGTACGAGTGGTGATAATGCTTCCGTAGAACTCCGGAGACGTATCAAGGTTATGGTTGTAGTAATCCAAACCTGCGTCCGCTAGCTCACCTGCTTGATCAGGCGTTAACATGCCTAGTGTCATACATGTTTCTAGGCCCATGCCTTTCACACCTTTGATCATATCAGTTAGGTGAGGCATATCGCGTTCTTTCGGGTTTTTCCATGCCGCGCCCATACAGAAGCGAGTCGAGCCCGCGTTCTTAGCTTTTTGCGCCGCATCCAAAACACGCTCGACTTCCATTAAGCGTTCTTTGTCGACATCCGTTCGGTAGTGAGCACTCTGAGGGCAGTACTTACAATCTTCAGGACAAGCACCTGTCTTAATCGATAACAGTGTACTCACCTGCACGTGGTTGTGCTCTTGGTACTGTCTATGAACCACTTGAGCTTCAAACATTAAATCCATAAACGGTTTTTCAAGCAGTGCTCTTACTTCAGCAACTGTCCAGTCATGACGAACTTCCACGTGTAGATCCTTTTTTATTATTTGATGTTACATCTCTATCAATAGAGATTGTATTTATGCTTGGATAGTCTACCGACAAGCTTTAGACTGTCAACACATTGATAATATCAAAAGTTTACATCTGGTTATTTATTAGCCACACCAAGAATGGAAGTTACTATGGATCTCGCCTTTGACCGCCAGCATATCTGGCATCCTTATACATCAACGTTGACACCTCTGACCTGCTACCCAGTCACTAACGCAGACGGCGTTTACCTAGAATTAGAGGGCGGAAAACGAATTATTGATGGTATGTCCTCTTGGTGGTCAACCATCCACGGCTACAATCATCCAGAGCTCAATGCTGCAGCTCACAGCCAAATCGATAAGGTTTCGCATGTTATGTTTGGAGGTATCACCCACCAGCCTGCTATCGATTTATGTAAGAAACTTTTGAACCTAGCACCAAATAATCTCGAGCACGTATTCTTGGCTGATTCAGGTTCAGTAGCCGTAGAGGTTAGTCTCAAGATGGCTCTCCAATACTGGCACGCTAAAGGGCAACCTCGTTCAAAATTCCTCACGTTGAGAGATGGTTACCACGGTGATACCTTTGCGGCAATGTCAGTGACCGATCCTGATAACTCAATGCATAGTCTCTACAAAGGCTTTTTGCCTGAGCACATTTTCGCTGATTCGCCAAAAAGCGGCTTTTGGGATCAATGGGACGAAAACGACATCAACAGCTTTCGAGAAAAGCTGGCAAATCACCATCAAGAAGTTGCTGCCGTGATCTTAGAGCCTATCGTTCAAGGTGCTGGCGGCATGCGCATCTACCATCCTGAATTCCTGAGACAGGTTCGCTTGCTGTGTGATGAATTCAACGTATTGTTGATCTTGGATGAGATTGCGACCGGCTTTGGCCGTACAGGGAAATTGTTTGCTTGCGAACATGCCGATGTTCAACCTGATATCCTATGCGTAGGGAAGGCTTTAACTGGTGGCTACATGACGCTGTCAGCGACACTTTCGAGTAAAGAAGTCGCCGACACGGTATGTGGCGGTGAAGCCGGGTGCTTTATGCACGGGCCAACCTTCATGGGCAACCCTTTAGCTTGTGCTGTAGGTGCGGCAAGTTTGTCCATCATAGAGCAAGGTCATTGGCAAAATCAGACTCATCAGATTGAACAACTCTTTTCTGAGTTACTACCGCCTCTACTCAAGCATGCTCTTGTCAAAGATGTTCGCTGGTTGGGCGCTATTGGCGTCGTTGAAACCCACACACCTGTCGATATGGAAACCATCCAAGCTCACTTTGTTGAACAAGGCGTTTGGATACGTCCGTTTGGTAAGTTGATTTATATGATGCCTCCTTTCATTAGCAAGGCTGAGCACATCGAACAACTTGTTTCATCTATTGATAAAGCCCTCCAACAATCTGCTTGCTTCAAACCAAGTTGATTTAACAAACATCATTTAGAAAACCTATAAGCCGCCCATAAAATACTAACGGCGGCTTATCCTTCACGTGAAAAACCAGCCAACAAACACACCCCAAGCCATTGTTTTATCTTTGATTTGAACTCGAAAAACCCCACAAATAAATTTAATCCTCTCCATAAAAACAATTAGCAAAAGAGTGTTACCTATCGGGTAAAAAGCCGTCATAAAATACGCGCCATTTTGGTACTGAATATAATGAATGACCTTCCTTATTCGAGTTCATCTCAGAATCAAATTAGCCAATATTTTTAACTCCTATTAGATAAAAATATTCGCAAAAAAAGAATCCAATTCTAGCGAAGGCTTATATCAACTTCGTAGAAACCTAACGCTTCTTGTTTTGTCGGTCGTGCAAGACATCAAGACAATCCGCAATAGCTACGTAATTCACGTCAGTAAATAATTTAAAGTAAGCATGAAATTAACCCAACTAAATGCACTTATCATTGATGACTCAACGATAGTGTTATCAACTATTCGTAACATGCTGGTTCATATTGGTTTTTCAGAACGTTTGATTGCCATTGCGAAATCACCTCGTGTTGCAATGACCATCACGAATGACACAACTTTTGATGTCATCATTTGTGATTACAACTTTGGTAACACGATCAACGGCAAACAGCTATTTGAAGAATTGAAGCAAGCCAACAGATTAAAAGATGACGGAATATTTATTCTTGTTACAGGTGAAAATTCAGCTCTATCGATACGCCCTATCCTTGAACTACGACCTGACAACTATTTGTTAAAACCGTTTAACCGCGAAACTCTAAAACAGCGCATCACCAGTTCCTTAAGGAAGAAGCTGATTTTACAAGACATTTATAAGGCTGAGAGAGAAAATAACTATGAAGCGGGCCTAGAGCATTGCGAAGGGCTTGCCGCGTTTCATCCCGAATACTTCGCAACAATCCAGCAATTTCGAGGGAGCTTTCTATCAAAACTAGAGCTCTACGAGGAAGCCAAGAATGTCTATCAGAAAGCGATAGATGAAGGCAGTTTTGATTGGGCTCAAGCAGGATTAGCAAACAGCCTTGCGAATTTGGGGCAGCTTAGCGAAGCACAGTCGATGATTGAAAGTTTGATCAATTCTGCGCCAACCTGCACTTTGTATCGAGACCAAGCAGCTCAAGTAAACCTGATCAGCAATAAGGTTCCGGCAGCCATTGCTCACTTCAAGTTAGCGAGTAAACTAACACCAGGTAACTCTGAGAGAGAGCTTGCAATCGCAAATCTATGCTTATCGGTTAATGATACTAAAACAGCGCTATTTCACTACCAAAACCATGTGCAAATCAATAAGGACACCTTTCGAGACAACCTATATATGAAGCTAAGTCATATACGATTCTTGCTCTATTGCGCCTCAGATGGCATCGATAAGCAAGCGAATTTGGGTCACGTCAATTACTTAATTTCGAAGATCCCTACCGAGGCAAGATCACGGCTTCAAACTGACTTAGCACTTATCGCAGCTCACATCGCGATGGAAGCTAACCAATATCAAAAAGCAGTCACTATACTAACCGCATTGCACGATAAGAATGACTTTGATGCCTTCCCTGTGATTTATCACCATGCATGGTTATTGGATAGGATGAGCTGTGAAAACGAGTTTAAAATTGCGGAAAACCGTTGCAGCATGTTGATAGTGAAAACAGCGAGCGAGACAGTGGTTTCAAGTCAGATAACGATGTGCACTGAGATGAAACATCGCAACACCGCAAAAATGAACTGGCTCAAAGAGAAGAATATCGGCATCAAACTAGCAAAGTCAGACTACAAACAGGTGCTTGTGGCTTACTTAGATATTCATAAACGATGTCCGATGATCAAGAACGTATGTATGAATACGATAAAATTGCTCTCTGTTATTTGGCTTGATTCAATGGGTGCAAAACAAGTGCTAACCATCATCAAGCAATGTGACGAAGTGATCACACAGCTTTATACGATTGATGAGCTGACACAAAACAACTATCAAAACTATTACCGAAAGGCGCTTCTGGCATGTAAGCAAGCAGACTTGGCCTGGAAACAAGCAAACAATACTTCCGAGGCTGCCTTCTCATATATGTAGCTTCTATTTAAACAACGTCCGCATACAAAAAAGGCTTTGCCATTACAGCAAAGCCTTTTAAATATTCTAACAAGTCAGATTAATCTAAATTTGATTAACCAAAATTGGCATTAGCCGATGTGCGTTACGCCGCCCATGTATGGTTGAAGTACTGTTGGGATAGCAATACGGCCATCTGCTTCTTGGTTGTTCTCAAGAATAGCAACCATAGTACGACCAACAGCAAGACCAGAACCGTTAAGTGTGTGTACAAGTTCAGGTTTCTTCTCGCCTTTACGACGGAAACGAGCTTGCATACGACGCGCTTGGAAATCCCACATGTTTGAACAAGAAGAAATTTCACGGTATGTCTCTTGTGCTGGAACCCAGACTTCTAAGTCGTAAGTTTTCGCAGAACCGAAGCCCATGTCACCCGTACATAGAATCACTTTACGGTAAGGAAGCTCTAGAAGTTGAAGTACTTTCTCAGCGTGACCTGTTAGCTCTTCAAGCGCTGCCATTGAGTCTTCTGGCTTAGTAATTTGTACTAATTCAACTTTGTCGAATTGGTGCATACGGATAAGACCACGAGTGTCACGACCGTAAGAACCCGCTTCAGAACGGAAACATGGAGTGTGAGCTGTCATCTTAAGTGGCAGTTCAGCTTCATCAGTAATCGTGTCACGAACCATGTTCGTTACCGGTACTTCCGCAGTAGGGATAAGCGATAACGTCTTAAGCGGTACATCACTTACTTGCTCAGTTAGCGGGCTTGTGTGGAACAAGTCTTCGCCGAACTTAGGAAGTTGACCAGTACCGTATAGGCTATCGTGGTTCACTAGGTACGGTACGTACATTTCTGTGTAGCCGTGCTCATCAGTGTGAAGGTCCAGCATGAACTGAGCAATAGCACGGTGTAGACGTGCGAATTTGCCTTTCATCACGATAAAACGAGAACCAGAGATTTTAACTGCGCTAGCAAAATCAAGACCGCCAGACATTTCGCCAAGATCCACGTGATCTTTCACTTCGAAGTCGTAAGTCTTAGGTTGACCCCAACGAGAAACTTCTACGTTGTCGTCTTCATCTTTACCATCTGGCACTTCTGCGTCAGGTAGGTTAGGAATTGACATTGTGATCGTTTCTAGCTCAGATTGAAGCTCAGCCAATGTTACTTTAGCTTGGTCTAGTTCTGCGCCTAAGTTGCCTACTTCTGCAAGGATACGCTCAGCTTCTTCATGGTCGCCTTTTGCTTTCGCTTGACCAATGGACTTCGATCGAGAGTTACGTAACGCTTGTAGCTCTTCAGTTTTCATCTGAAGGGACTTACGTTTTTCTTCAAGTTCACGAATTGTCTCTACATCAAGGGTGAAGCCTCGACGTGCTAATTTTGCCGCTGTTTCATCCAGCTCAGCTCGAAGTAATTTAGAATCCAGCATTGCTAATCCTATGCTTTAGTTATTTGAATATTCAGTAGATTGCTACTGAATCACTGCTAAACCCCTAAAACTGGTGCTATTTCGACCAATTTGTAACGATTTAATTGAATTTTTATGACTAGGTAACGATATCCAAAAAAGACTACTTTTCATAGCGTTTTTGTGGGCTTTTTGCGTCCAAATCCGCCAGATAATCTAGCTTCTCGCCAATTTTGGTCTCTAAGCCTCGTTTTGTTGGGAAATAGTATTGTGTTTCGCCCATTTCAGGCGGCAAATACTTTTCTCCAGCGGCGTAGGCACCTGGTTCATCATGAGCATAACGGTATTCTTGCCCGTAGCCCATGTCCTTCATCAAAGTTGTGGGTGCATTACGTAAATGATGAGGGACTTCATATTCAGGAAGGTTGTGAGCATCCGTTAAGGCTTGCTTCCAAGCCGTGTAAACAGCGTTACTCTTTGGCGCACACGCTAGATAGACAACCGCCTGCGCAATCGCACGCTCCCCTTCTGCTGGGCCAATACGCGTGAAGCAATCCCAAGCCGACATTGCGACCTGCATTGCTCTTGGATCAGCATTACCAATATCTTCAGAAGCAATCGCCAGCAAGCGTCTTACTATATACAAAGGGTCACAACCCGCTGCAATCATTCGCGCCGACCAATACAACGCAGCATCGGGATTAGAGCCTCGAATCGACTTATGAACGGCGGAGATTAGGTCGTACCAAATATCACCCTTGTTATCGAAACGAGCAACCTTCTCACCAGCCACCTCAGCTAACAACTGCAATGTTATCGCTTTCTCGCCTTTGTCGTTGTCTTCCGCCATGTCATACAGCAGCTCTAGATAGTTGAGCGACATACGTGCATCACCGTTGACCAGCTCCGCAAGACGATCTAATACGTTATCAGCAAAATCAGCCGACACATCACCCAAGCCACGCTGTTTATCTTCAATGGCTTGGCGAATGACGAGGGAGATATCCTCAGTATTAAGCGAAGTCAGTTTGTAGACACGCGCACGTGATAACAAAGCGTTGTTTAACTCAAAAGAAGGGTTTTCTGTGGTCGCGCCGATAAACGTAACCGTGCCATCTTCGATATGAGGTAAGAACGCATCTTGCTGACTTTTATTAAAGCGATGGACTTCGTCCACAAATAGAATCGTTCTACGCCCTGCTTGCTTGTTCTCACGCGCTTTTTCAATGGCGATACGAATGTCTTTTACACCCGAAGTCACTGCTGACACGCGCTCGACTTCTGCATTGGCGTAATTAGCTGCCACTTCTGCCAGCGTGGTTTTACCGGTGCCCGGAGGCCCCCATAAAATCATGGAGTGGATATGGCCCGCCTCCAACGCTCTGCGAAGGGGTTTACCTGGACCTAATATATGCTGCTGACCAATATACTGTTCAACAGTTTCAGGTCTCATACGAGCAGCAAGGGGACGAAAATCTTCGTCCCCCGCAAAATCTAAGCTGTAATTACTCAATTGCAATCTCTTGATTCGTTGATGGCATCAATACCTATCGACTTACTACCAAACGATCTGCCAGTTTGGATCAGTTTCTTTGGTCGTCGACCTCGACACCTTCCGGCGCCACAAAAGTAAAGCGGTCAGCAGCAGGTTTACCTAAGTCAACATTGTTAAAGGTAAACTCACCTTTTTGGCCGTCTTGTTCAATCACATTAAAGCCCTGAACAATGCCTTTCTTGGTGATGTTAATCTGGAAATCGCCCTGATTAGAGTCCACAGCCGTTGGCGTTAGCGTAAATTGGTTACCCGTTTGCGCGACGTTGTAGTTGTCCCAATCGCTTTCTTGGTTACGAGTCAGCAATACAAATGGCGTTTGCGATGTGGCTTGTTCTTGCCAGTAAATGCTCACTTGTTCAATGAACGGACTGTAGTACCACAAGCTTTGACCATCAGAGACCAATAGGTTTTCATCAGGGAAAGTCGTTTCCCAACGAAACAAGCTAGGGCGTGCAATCTCTACCGTACCCTCGCCTTCCATCACAACATCACCATCAGGGCTGGTGACGACTTGTTTAAAGTCAGCGCTAAAACCTGCATTCAGCGACAAGCGGCTACTCAACTCTTCTTTCGGAGAAGCAAATACTGAGAAGCTCATAAATAAAAGTGCGAATACTTTTTTCATCAATAATCCTGTTAGAACATAAGTCGGTCATGTTTTGGTTTTGACCGACTGAATAGTTATGAGTTCCTATTGGAACTAATCTTTTGGTGGCGCTGGCGCCAAGACTTCTCGGTTACCGTTATGTCCTGGAGCACTGACAATACCTTGAGCTTCTAATTGCTCAACAATTCGTGCGGCACGGTTGTAGCCGATCTTAAATCGACGTTGCACACCAGAAACTGAACCTCGGCGTGAATGAACAACGTGTTCTACCACTTGATCAAATAGAGGATCGACTTCTTCATCGCCTTCCATCTTCTCACCCGGCAATAGTGTTTCTGGGGTTTGGTCGCCGTTCGTAATCTCTTCAATATAGTTTGGCTTACCGCGTGCTTTCCAGTTATTCACGACCGCGTGTACATCATCATCAGATGCAAACGCACCGTGTACACGAGTTGTGTGGCTTGAACCCGGTGGCAAGTACAACATATCACCCATACCAAGTAGTGACTCAGCACCACCTTGGTCAAGAATGGTTCGAGAGTCTGTTTTGGTTGATACGGTAAAGGCTACACGTGTCGGGATATTGGCTTTAATAAGACCCGTAATAACATCCACTGACGGGCGTTGAGTTGCTAAGATCAAGTGAACCCCCGCCGCACGCGCTTTTTGTGCCAAACGAGCAATCAATTCTTCAACTTTCTTACCAACTACCATGATTAAATCGGCGAATTCATCAACGACAACTACGATGTAAGGCAGTTTTTCCAATAATGGTGCTTCAGGGTCCATGCTGTCGCCCGGTTTCCACAGAGGATCATGAATTGGGTGACCCGCTTCCGCAGCCATCTTCAATTTGTCGTTGTAGCCTTTAATGTTACGAACACCAAGTGCCGACATCAGTTTATAACGACGTTCCATTTCGCCAACACACCAACGAAGGGCGTTAGACGCATCTTTCATGTCGGTAACGACTTCAGACAATAGATGTGGAATACCTTCATAGATAGACAATTCCAACATTTTCGGGTCAATCATGATGAAACGAACGTCTTCAGGCGATGCCTTGTAAAGCATACTCAAGATCATCACGTTCACACCCACCGATTTACCAGAGCCGGTGGTACCTGCAACCAGTACGTGTGGCATCTTCGATAAATCAGCAATAACCGCTTCACCTGCAATATCTTGTCCTAGAACAACGGTCGTTGGTGACGTCGCTTCTTGGAACTGAGGGCTACCTACCACATCGGAGAAGAATACGGTTTGACGGCTCATATTCGGCAATTCCAAACCAACATAAGGTTTACCCGGTATTACCTCTACGACACGTACTGCCAATGCAGAAAGTGAACGCGCTAAGTCCATAGAAAGGCCAGAAATACGGCTTACTTTGACGCCAGGAGCCAGATCGAGTTCGAATCGAGTGATGACAGGACCTGGGAAAATATCAACCACATCTGCCTTTATCTTGTAGTCCGCTAGCTTCGATTCTACAAGACGAGCAATCGCCTCTAGTGCATCGCGGTCAATAAAGGTTTCACGCTTTTCAGGGTGGAACAACAGCTCAAGTGTTGGCAATGGCTCGGCAGGTTTGGGCAAATTCACATCTTGCTGTACCAAGAACGGGTTTTGTGTCGCCGCCATATTCGCTTGCGCTTCAGATACCAGATTTTGGAATGCTGCTACATCTTGGTCTTGGTGCGCAGACTCATCTTCCGAGACCTCCTCCCATGGAAGATCAACAGCAAGCTCTTCAGTTTGTTCGTTAGCTTGCTCAAACTCCGCATTACCTTGTTGGGCAGCTAAAGGCTCTTGTTGCTCAGTATTAACATCTTCAATCGATACCGGTTGGAACACTGAAGCTTGTTCATCTTGCTCTTCCGCCATATCAAACGGAGATGCTTGCACAGAAGAATCGTCTTCGATTGTTTCTTCTGTTTCACCCATTGGCGAAGCGTATAACGATTCAGGTTGAACATCTTCCGTATCGAATTCACCCTCGACTTCAGAGGAACTATCCGTTGCTGTTTCAGCACTATCAAAATCACTATGAGTTGGACTAACTTCTGCTTGTTCGTTTTGCATGTATTGTTGATACGCAACCTGAGATTCATGTGCGTCAACTTGCTCTTGAGCCGCTAGATCATCTTCATACATTGCAGCATTCTCTAGCTGCTCTATCGTTGCATTCAACTGCTTCGAACGCTCAATACCTTCTTCTAATGGTTCTTCTGGCGCTTGGTAAACAGGTGCAGCAGGGATCGGCTCAGGTTCAACTTCAGGTTGACGTTGAATATCAGACACTTCTTGAGCTGAAGCGTCTTGCTTCGCTGGCGCCTCGACAGGCATATGAATATTGTAATGGCGCTTCGGCGACGCGGCACTGTCTAGCGCATTTGTAGCCTCGCCTGAAGACTCATTGGTCGCTGAGAAGCTCATCGCAGGATCTAGTAGATCATGCTCTTTTGATTCTTTGTTATCTTCTAAAGCAGGAACATCACGGTAACTCGGCTCTTGATGACGTTCTTCGATTAAATCGCGGTCTGCCGATTCTGTTAACTGAGGTTCAAGCAGCTCTTGATCTTGGCCGCGCGCCTTATTAACGGCTGACGTAAAGGATTTGATTGCACACTCGCCTAACCATTCAACAATACTTAACCAGGAAATGCCCGTTAATAGGGTAAAGCCAGCTCCCCATAAGAAAAGAAGAACCAACGTACTGCCCAGAACGTTCAGCGTTGGAAGCGCAAGACTTGTTAATACATCACCGACTACACCGCCAGATGAAAAGTACCAAATATCATCGAAGTTGATATCCGCTAAACCACAGCTAGTAAGAATAAGGACAGTCAGTCCAAGTAAACGAGTACCCCACAGCATGAAATCGATCTGCTCATCTTCATTACGTTTACGGAATAATACCCACGCAGCAACCGTCACCAAGATAGGTAAAGGATAAGCTAAAGAACCAAACACAAAGAAAAGCGTATCCGCCAACCATGCACCTACGTAGCCTCCTGCATTTTGAATATCACCACCCCAAGCCGTTTGCGACCATGATGGGTCAGCAGGGCTAAAAGTTAATAACGCAACGGCAAGTAGAATAGAGAAGAGAACACCTAGAATTAGGCTGCACTCTTTTAGACGTTGAGAACCACTTAAACGAGGAGACTGAGGCTCTTCACTCGTTTTAATGATTGTTTCTACTTTATTACTGCTCTGCTTGAACATAAACCAACTTAATAATTAAACGGGATAAAAACATCTCGAGCGGCAATAGCCGCTCGTTTCAATGAAACTACTGTTGATTTAACCATATCAAACAGAAAAACCCAATTCCAGAAAGCAAGAAAGCGGAACAAATGTCCGCTTTCTTTCATTTCACCAATTATGATTAACGAGTTTTAATCACAAGTTGATTGGTTTGTTTCACTTCTTCCATTACAACGTAAGTTCGAGTGTCGTTTACGCCTGGTAGACGAAGTAACGTATCACCCAGTAGCTTACGGTAAGCACCCATATCAGATACACGTGTTTTTAGAAGATAGTCAAAATCACCCGACACTAAATGACACTCTTGGATGTCATCCAGTTTCTGCACAGCGGTGTTGAATTGTTCGAACACATCTGGCGCACCACGGTTCAACGTAATCTCAACAAACACTAAAAGTGAAGCATCAAGGTACTGTGGGTTCAGCAATGCTGTGTACCCAGTAATGTAACCCTGACGCTCTAAACGACGAACACGCTCAAGACATGGAGTTGGAGAAAGCCCTACTCGTTTTGAGAGTTCAACGTTTGAGATACGACCGTCTTTTTGCAACTCATTAAGAATGTTGCGGTCAATACGATCTAGTTCCTTGGACGGCTTCTTATAATTGTCTGCCATTTTTTATTCCACCTTATTACTTCCTTGCAAAAAAATATACTACAACTTTTTAATATTCAGTATCAAATTTTACTTAAACATATCTATACTAGATATTAATTCGACAGAATTACCCTACACATAGATAAAACAACCAAAATAAAATGAGGAGTCAGGATGATCATTGGCGTACCTAAGGAAATCAAGAACCACGAATACCGCGTTGGTATGACCCCAGCTAGCGTGAGAGAACTAATCTCACACGGCCACCAAGTTTTTGTAGAAACCAATGCCGGTAATGGTATCGGTTTTTCAGACGATGATTACATCGCTGTAGGCGCATCCATTCTTCCTACTGCTGCTGACGTTTTCGCGAAAGCAGAAATGATTGTAAAGGTTAAAGAACCTCAAGCTGTCGAGCGAGCTATGCTTCGCGAAGGGCAAATATTATTTACCTATTTACACCTTGCACCAGATTTTCCACAAACTGAAGAGCTGATCAAGAGCAAAGCTGTCTGCGTAGCCTATGAGACTGTAACAGATAATATGGGTCGCTTGCCACTATTAGCACCAATGTCTGAAGTCGCTGGTCGCATGTCTATTCAAGCAGGTGCACAAACACTAGAGAAATCTAACGGTGGTTGTGGTCTTCTTCTTGGCGGCGTTCCTGGTGTTGAGCCAGCAAAAGTTGTTGTTGTTGGCGGCGGTGTTGTTGGTGCTAACGCAGCACGTATGGCTGTTGGCCTTCGCGCAGACGTAACCATTCTTGATCGCAACGTAGATACGCTTCGTCGTCTTGATGAAGAATTCCAAGGTCGCGCAAAAGTGGTTTATTCTACTGAAGACGCTATTGAGAAGCATGTTCTAGAAGCAGACCTAGTGATTGGTGCAGTACTGATCCCAGGCGCAGCCGCTCCTAAACTTGTTACAAAAGATCACATCGCTAAGATGAAGCCAGGTTCAGCGGTTGTTGATGTTGCAATCGACCAAGGTGGTTGTTTCGAAACTTCACACGCAACGACTCACGCTGATCCAACTTACATCGTTGATGACGTAGTTCACTACTGTGTTGCCAACATGCCAGGTGCCGTTGCTCGTACTTCTACTTACGCACTAAACAATGCAACACTTCCTTACATTGTTAAGCTAGCGAACAAAGGCTACCGCGAAGCACTTCTATCTGATGAAGGTTTCCTAGAAGGTCTAAACGTAATCCACGGTAAAGTGACTTGTAAAGAAGTTGCGGAGAGCTTTGACCTAGAATACGTAGCGCCTGCAGAAGCAATCGCAATGTTTAACTAATGATGTAATGACTAACTGAACGCAATAACCTTCTCGTTGAAGCGTTCAGTTAACTCAGACACATTAAACAAAAAGCCAGTACGACATAATGTCGCGCTGGCTTTTTTGTATTTATCACTTTTTTGTACTTATAGCTTTATTTTGCATTCATGATTTTAGATCGTAAAAACACGTACCAGTGCTGTTTACCGCTAGCGCTCGATCTTAACCCCATGAATCAATAGGTTTCTTGGCGTTACACTACGTTCGCAGAACTCTTCAATCGAAGCTTGATAACCTTGTTCTTGCAGATAAATGGCACGATCTAAGGCCAACCATATCTCTAAAGGTCTTCTAAAGACTTGTTGAACTAAACTCAGCTTTTCCATTTCCCAGAAAAGCGCTTCGCCTTGAATTAAATAAGAGTCAAAATCAATATCTGAACCCAGCGATATATCTTTCACTTCAGATGCCCAGCAACAAAATGATTCAAAGCCTTCGGATAGCTCCGATTTCTTGATGCTTGGTACAGGAATGTACTCGTCGACACCAAGCTCACCCTTAAGTAGTTGGCTAAAGCCTAATCGGTAACTCATTTCTGACTGACGGTGTCTTTTTACTCTTTCACCACCAGTGACGGTTTCTTGAAGCGGGATTCTTAAGTCGCTCTTGCTCAACGTTAATGCTGAGCTTTTCGCAACGGATGACATCGCTTGGTAGCTTTCATCGCGAATAAGATGGTAGCAACATGGAGAAATGGTGACTGCAGGAAGCCCATGTGAAACAGATTTCTTCACTAATTCAACATGAAGATCACCACAAGCGTGAAGAGCAACAGCATGTTGATTTGAGTTAAACACCCGATCTGCATCTTTTGAAAACGCGTCACCTTGAACAAAGTCCATCTCTAGTTTCTGGTCATCTGCAATCTTTTGCCCGCTTTCACACAACGATTGTTGCCATTCAAAGCTAGTGACTTTTTGATCTGATTGCTGAGATAAGATCCGACCGAGAAAGCCTTTGCCAGAACACCATTCAAGCCACTCTTTACCATGATGCTCTTTTAATGAAGCCTCTCCCATCGCGACGATTTGTTGCAGCTTTCTGCCGGGGATACCATCGGCAGTACCGCGCGGAAGAGCAAGCCCAACTAAAGCCGAATTATCAAACTGGATGTGTTGATTGGCATTCTCTAACTCTGGGAGAAAACGCATAAGTTCCGAAATCAGAACTTGAGGCTGTTCTTTTAGCGTTTGAATGCGTTCAATACTCAAACCATCTAACCAATCGACAAGTGGAAGGTTCACGTCTGTCCATGGCTGATCGTGAGTTTGGCATAGGTGAAAAGGTTCTGAACGCCAGTAAATTTGGTGCTCTAGCAAAAATGAATCGAGTATTTTGAATCGTGAATGCATGCTTCCCCCTATGATGCGAGGATTGTAGGGGTAAGAGGCCAAAATGGAAAGGAAGGTTACAAATTGAGGCTATATAAAGACAACCTACCAGCAAGCAAACCACAAATGAGCTTAAATGAAAACGGCCTTTAAACAGGCCGAATTAGGAATCTAGGTAAAACTATCACCCTTAGCGAACGGGTAAGTCGATGTCTTTAAACATCTCTTCGATCTCTTCATTCGATTTCAAAGAAATAGCTTGCTCAACTACTGGGCGAGTTAAGTGCGGTGCAAAACGCTCCATAAAGTCAAACATGTAAGAACGCAGGAAAGTGCCTTTTCTAAAGCCAATACTTGTGGTGCTCGCACCAAACAAGTGGCTCGCGTCAATAGCAACCAAGTCTGTATCTTGCTCGTGGTCAATCGCCATGCTTGCAATTACACCCACCCCGATTCCCATCCGAACATAAGTTTTAATCACATCAGCATCCGTCGCGGTAAACACAACACGCGGTGTTAAGCCTACTTTGTTAAATGCTGTATCCAGCTCGGAACGGCCAGTAAAACCAAATACATAAGTCACGAGAGAATAAGCGGCAAGATCTTCAATCGAGATATTTCGTTTCTGTGCAAGAGGGTGATCTTTCGTTACCACGATCGAACGGTTCCAATGATAACAAGGCAGCATAATTGCATCTTGATAAAGGTGTAGCGCTTCCGTTGCAATCGCAAAGTTCGCTGTACCCTTAGCTACCGCTTCTGACATCTGACTTGGCGTACCTTGATGCATGTGAAGCGACACTTTTGGATAACGCGCCGTGAAACCTTTAATCACATCAGGGAGTGCATAACGAGCTTGAGTATGAGTGGTTGAAATATTCAATGTGCCCATCTCAGGATGAGTGTGCTCACCTGCAACCGCTTTAATACTCTCAACACGAGCCAAAATCTCTTGAGAGATACGAATAATATCCTCACCGGCTTGTGTAACCTGAGTTAAATGCTTACCGCTACGCTCAAATATTTGAATGCCTAGCTCGTCTTCAAGTAATCTAACCTGTTTACTTATGCCGGGCTGAGATGTGTACAAACTCTCTGCTGTCGCTGAAACATTTAGGTTATGGTTTAGAACCTCAACAATGTACTTCAGTTGCTGTAACTTCATATCTAACCTCGTAATCCTTTACTCATTTCTGCGCTAACTTATTTGCAAATAGAGCGTTATAGTCTCGTGTAATATAATTAATAGTTATAACGCTTCGAGAACTAAAATGACAGAAATATCGAGCTTTTAAAGCGTAACAAATAAAAATATCACTGACGCTTTGTAAGCCACTCCTCATTCTCACACATTAGTTAGTAAATTTTGATTGCCGATTGCGCTCAACAAGAGATAATCAAAAATTGTAATTTACAAGTGCCTATACACAATGGAATCGTGTATCCTCTCTAGTTAGCTATAGAAAACAATAAGCAGACACAAATATATGAATATTGGTTTAATAATCGCCTTGGTAGCCGTGCTTTTGGTGTTGGTTTTAGGCTACAACATCATGCTTCAATACAAAGTTAAGGTAGAAACAACGAAGAAACAGGAAGCTTCTCGTTATCTAACCATTATAGATGGAACAGAAGAGTTAATTGGCAATGCTCACCACATGCCGTTTAGCCAAGATCTTCTTATATGCTTAAACAATCGAATTCTTGATGCATTAGTTAATATGTATGAACTCGATCCTAAAAATAAGCAGCTTGCCCAACGCATCGAAAGCGTAAAGCAACAAATAACTCAGCTTAAAGAGAATCACCAAGGGGGCGAAAGCACCGCTTTTCGCATGCCTAGTAGTGACAAACAAGCAATCATGATGCTTAAGCTAGTTAAACGCTTGCGTGACACGGTTCGTAACGAGCACAATAAAGGACGTTTTAATACTCAAGCTTTTGTGGTTGAAAACGCTCGCTTAGAAACAATCCAAATTCGCATCAACATCGAGAATGTTATCAAACGTGCAAATGACTCGATATCTCGTGGACAGCCTGGCACAGCGATTCAACTGTTGCGCAAAGGCATCGATGCATTAGCCACGAAAAACGACGCATACTCCAATCAAGCGAAAGACAAGCTACAACAGATGCTTGACGATCTTGATCAGAAGCGCCTAAATAAAAACGCAGAAGATTTACAGCAGATGGAATCGAAAGAGCGTGAAGATGACATGGATGCTCTATTCGGTCAGAAGAAAAAATGGTAACGCTCTAACTCAACACTTAAAGGCCGCTCTATTTAAATTAGCGGCCTTTTTTGTACCTGTGGAATTTCCTTTCTCCGTATAGGGGGATCTCTTAAGCTGTGATAAAATCCCGCATTATCAACAAACTTGCCCTTACCATGTATCAAGAATTATTAGCCCCTATACACTCTTTTCTTAAAGCTGAAACGCCAGATTCATGGATAGATGAAGCCAAGAAGCCTGAAAACCTTCATATCATTCTACGCGATCACATGCTTTGTGAACTTAAAGCAGCTCAAAGTGCTTTGTTCCTTATCCGTAAATATGCGGTAGATAAAGAAAGCGCGAAGCAACTGAATGAGTGGATTTTGCCCTACGAGCAATTTGCTTACCGTCGTATTGGAGACTTGGAGTCTCTACGTGGTAAAAGTAATGTATCAAAGCAAATTACAGCGAAAGAAGGCTGTAATTACGGTGCTGACTTGATCGATAAAATGGTATTGCTGATCAAAGAAGAGCTGCATCACTTCTACCAAGTGATGGAATTGATGGTAAAAAAAGGCGTGACTTATCAACCGATCGAGGCGGGCCGCTACGCTAAGGGTTTAATCAAGCAAGTTAAGACTTACGAGCCTGATGCTCTAGTTGATAAGCTTATTATTGGTGCATTTATTGAAGCTCGCTCTTGTGAACGCTTTGCTAAACTGGCTCCTTTCTTAGAAGAAGACATGGAAAAGTTTTACGTATCTCTACTTCGTTCAGAAGCTCGTCACTATCAAGACTATCTTGAACTCGCGGAACAAATCGCAGGGAAAGATATCTCTGAGCGTATTGCTCATTTTGCGCAAGTTGAAGCAGAACTTATCACTTCAGAAGACAGCGACTTTAAGTTTCATAGTGGCGCTCCGGTTTAAGCCGTTTAGAACAAGTCTACTCCAGACCAATTCTGTATTTAGTACACCTATAAGAAGGCCAGCAAATTGCTGGCCTTCTTTATTGGAATTACGACTTAATGATAAGCTTAAGCTAGCGTGCCGTTGATTTCAGCAAGTACTGATGCAGGGTCTGCTGCTTGAGTAATTGGACGACCGATAACAAGATAGTCAGAACCTGACTCAATCGCCTTAGAAGGCGTCATGATACGCTTCTGGTCACCAACATCAGCGCCTACAGGACGAATACCTGGAGTTACTAGTTTGAACTCCTGACCAAGTGCACCTTTGAGCAAAGAAGCCTCTTGTGCAGAACATACAACACCGTCTAGGCCTGAGTTTTTAGTCAAAGACGCTAAGCGCATCACTTGTTGCTGTGGCTCTAGATCCAGACCGATACCCGCTAAGTCAGATTGCTCCATACTGGTTAGTACCGTCACACCGATTAACAATGGACGATCTTTACCATATGGTTCCAAAATTTCACGAGAAGCCGTCATCATACGCTCGCCACCACTCGCGTGCACGTTCACCATCCACACGCCCATCTCAGCGGCAGCACGTACCGCCTTTGAACATGTGTTCGGGATATCGTGGAACTTAAGGTCCAAAAACACAGAGAAACCACGTTTATGTAATTCACGAACAAATTCAGGGCCAAACAGAGTAAACATCTCTTTGCCAACTTTTAGGCGGCAAGATGCTGGGTCAATACGATCGACAAAGGCTAACGCATCCGCTTGGTTATCATAATCCAATGCTACAATGATTTTTTGGTCGTTCATTTCATCTCCTAACGCAGTTAACTTTCTACAAAATATTTATACCAATCAGGCCATAAATAACAGTCATAAAAATGCAGCCCGAAAGCTGCAATTAATAATTTGGTCTTAAAATGACCACAAATCTATTCACCATCAAGCCCACGAATAGGCTTGATCGTTCCCCACCCCTTACATGAAGGGCAGTGCCAATACATTGAGTGAGTTGAGAAACCACACTGACGGCATCGGTAATGAGGCTTAACCTTGAGTTGTTCACCAACCATAGATTGAAGCGTTGTTAAGCTGTCTTTGGCTCTACCTTCTTCCGCTTCCTCTAGGTGATAATCAATTAATCGATAAAAACCTTTCATGGTTGGGTTTTTAACAAGCTGCTTTGTCAGTAGCTCTTGAGCAGAGCCAACATCTTCATGGTCGGCAACGAGTTGAGCCAGCATCAACTCAGCGGAAACACCGGCTTTCTTCTGAATACACGCTTTAAGGAACTCGACCAACTGCGCTTCTTGTCCAAGTTTGTGGTAACACTCAGCAAGCGTTGGCAGGACTTCACTAATGAAGTCGATATCTTGCTCGAGAACTGACTCTAAATAAGTAATTGTCTTGTGATAATCTTCATTGGCTAAATGGAATTTTCCTAAAGCAATACTGGCTCGAACACATTTAGGGTCTTCTGAAAGGGCCTTCTTGAAGTGCTGAAGCGCTTTAGGGCGGTTGCCGTCGGCTTGTTCTTGCATCGCAAGCTCACACCAGAAGTGTGCAACCATCGCACGCGTCTTCATTTTCTTCTTGCTCAGTTTAACTAAGATATTCCCGTAATGAATCGCTTTATTCCACTCACGCGTTTGCTGATAAATGGCAACCAACTGCTGTAAAGCACCTTCTTTATGATCAGGCTCTTCTACAAGCTGTTCAAAAATTTTCTCTGCGCGATCAAGAAAGCCTGAAACCGTATAGTCTTTAGCTAATTGTTGCAATGCGAGGTTTTTTTGATCGAGGGTAAGCCCAGACCGAGAGATAAGATTTTGGTGAATACGAATAGCGCGGTCAACTTCGCCTCTTGAGCGGAACAAGTTGCCCAAAGCCAAGTGAGTATCGATGGTTTCATTGTCTACTTGAAGTAACTCAATGAAGTGATCAACCGCTTTGTCAGATTGGTCTGACAGTAATAGGTTCAAACCCGTCACGTATTGGCGGGAGATCTGGTGTGATTGCTTTTGTTTTTCTTGCTGAGCATTACGATTACCCATATACCAACCATAAGCGGCTGCGATGGGCAAAAGTAAGAACAGTAACTCTAACATCAAATATGGCCTTTAAGCTTTAGTTTCAGCAGCGACCTGCTTTGATTGCTTATTGAGTTGCTTCTTCAAGCGATGAATTTTTAGTTGAGATCGCATGTGCATATTTCCAAAGACTAACCAAGCAAGAGCAAAACCTGAAACGAATACAACACCTAGCAAGCTTGACAGGTGGAAGTCACCTTGCGCTAGCAAATAATTGAAATTCACAATTGTTTGGTTTTGAGAGCCTAAAGCCAGTGCCATTAGGAAAAGTGCGATAACAGCGACTATTTTTATAATTTTCATAGTTCATCACTCATTGATTAGTTAGCTGTACGATTATGCAGGAAAATTACTAATCAGACCACCATATTATGGTCATAAAAAAGCGGCATACATTATAGTATGCCGCTTTTCTTAATTCCGATAAGTAGCCTACAACCCTGAGTTTACTCGTTCGCGTAGCTCTTTACCTGGTTTGAAGTGAGGAACGTATTTACCTTCCAACTCAACCTTGTCACCAGTTTTAGGATTACGTCCAACACGAGGTTCACGGTAATGCAGAGAAAAGCTGCCAAAGCCGCGAATTTCGATTCGATCACCACTTTCTAGTGTTGAAGCCATGTGCTCTAAAATGTCTTTTACAGCGTCTTCAATTTCTTTTGCAGAAAGATGCGTTTGCTCAGCGCACAGTCTTTCAATCAATTCAGACTTAGTCATAGTTACCCTCGTTGGTTTTCTTTTTAGAAATTATAGACCTATAGGAAAAATAAGCAAAAAAAAAGGAGCCTTACGGCTCCTTTCTTGGCTAGATAGCTATAATTCTCTTAACGAGAAGCTATTATTCGCCTTTAGCAGCTTTGAATGCGTCTGCCATTGCGTTACCGAACGCGCCTTCATCAGACTTGTTCAGTGAAGCCATTGCTTCTTGCTCATCAGCTTCATCTTTAGCTTTGATAGATAGGTTGATTACGCGGTTCTTACGGTCTACACCAGTGAACTTCGCTTCAACGCTGTCGCCAACGCTTAGGATTAGAGATGCATCTTCGATACGGTCACGAGAAACTTCAGAAGCACGTAGGTAGCCTTCAACGCCTTCGATTAGCTCGATAGTAGCGCCTTTAGCGTCAACTGCAGTTACAGTACCGTTTACAAGAACACCTTTCTTGTTGTCAGCAACGTATGCGTTGAACGGGTCGTTTTCCATTTGCTTAACGCCAAGAGAAATACGCTCACGCTCTGCATCTACTGCTAGAACAACAGCAGAGATTTCGTCGCCTTTCTTGTATTCACGTACAGCTTCTTCGCCGGCAGCGTTCCAAGAAATGTCAGATAGGTGTACAAGACCGTCGATACCGCCTTCTAGACCGATGAAGATACCAAAGTCAGTGATAGACTTGATCTTACCAGTAACTTTGTCGCCCTTAGCTTGCATTTCTGCAAATGACTGCCATGGGTTAGCTTTACACTGTTTCAGACCTAGAGAGATACGACGACGTTCTTCGTCGATATCAAGAACCATAACCTCAACTTCGTCGCCAACATTAACAACTTTAGAAGGGTGGATGTTCTTGTTAGTCCAATCCATTTCAGAAACGTGTACTAGACCTTCAACGCCTTCTTCGATTTCAACGAAGCAGCCGTAGTCAGTTAGGTTTGTAACACGACCAGAAAGCTTGTGACCTTCTGGGTAACGCTTAGCGATTGCTACCCATGGATCTTCGCCTAGTTGCTTAAGACCTAGTGAAACACGAGTGCGCTCACGATCGAACTTAAGAACTTTAACTAGGATTTCGTCACCAACGTTAACGATCTCTGATGGGTGCTTAACGCGCTTCCAAGCCATATCTGTGATATGTAGAAGACCGTCAACACCGCCAAGATCAACGAATGCACCGTAGTCAGTAAGGTTCTTAACGATACCTTTAACTTCAGTACCTTCTTGTAGAGTTTCAAGAAGTTCGTCACGCTCAACACTGTTTTCAGATTCGATAACAGCACGACGAGAAACAACAACGTTGTTACGCTTCTGGTCTAGCTTGATTACTTTGAACTCTAGCTCTTTGTTTTCTAGGTGAGCAGTGTCACGGATAGGACGTACGTCTACTAGAGAACCTGGAAGGAAAGCACGGATACCGTTAAGTTCAACAGTGAAACCGCCTTTAACTTTACCGTTGATGATACCAACAACAGTTTCAGCTTCTTCACAAGCTTTCTCAAGTACGATCCAAGCTTCGTGACGCTTAGCTTTCTCACGAGAAAGTTGAGTTTCACCGAAACCATCTTCAACAGCGTCTAGAGCTACGTCTACTTCAGCACCAACTTCAACTTCAAGTTCGCCAGCAGCGTTCTTGAATTGTTCAGCAGGGATAGCAGATTCAGACTTAAGACCAGCGTCTACAAGAACGTAACCGTTCTCGATAGCTACTACAGTACCTTTAACGATGCTGCCTTGTTGGAATTCAGTTTCAGATAGAAACTCTTCAAAGAGTTGAGCAAAAGATTCAGTCATTATTTAATCTTCAATAATTAAACGTCCATGGGTATCCTACCGCATGGGGTTGATAAATTCGCCGGTCATCATCCTTGCGACCAACGTTCGTACTAGCTCGGCGAAATTACCCAGCCAGTTTCGATTCAATATAGTGTAGTGCTTTTTCGACTACCTGCTCAATATTCATTGAGGTGGAATCAAGCACTAGAGCATCCTCTGCAGGGCGAAGTGGCGCCACTGGGCGATTACGATCTCGATCGTCTCGCTCTTGGATCTCGCTCAAAAGGTCGTCAAATTTAACATCTAACCCCTTCTGTTGCAACTGTTTAAGGCGACGACTCGCGCGCTCTTCAGCACTTGCATCTAAAAATATTTTCGCTTCAGCTTCAACAAATACAACGGTTCCCATGTCACGACCGTCTGCAACTAAACCAGGAGCTGCGCTAAAAGCACGTTGACGACGTAACAGTGCTTCACGAACGCGAGGTAAAGCAGCGACTTTTGAAGCCGCCATGCCCGTCTCTTCTTTACGAAGTTCACCAGACACATCTTCGCCTTCTAAGATAACCTTCACTAGCTCACCTTCAGCGATAAACTGAACATCTAAGTGAGTTGCAAGCGGTACTAAAGCATCTTCTGATTCAGTATCCACGCCATGGTGAATTGCCGCTAAAGCCAATACGCGATAGATCGCGCCTGAGTCTAGAAGATGAAAGCCTAGCTTATCTGCTAGTAACATACACAGGGTACCTTTACCTGCACCACTTGGTCCATCAACCGTAATCACTGGGCTTTGAGAAGGCATCTTTTACTCCACGTTTTGTCGTAAGTTTTATTCTGTACTAGCGATTCGCCACTACTTTATAGGCGGCATATTATAGAGAAAATTTGCAAGTCGAGCGAGGTAAATCTCAGATAATTCCGGGGTGATGCTACAGAAACCCATGCAACCAACTCAATATCCGTTAACTTAGATAAATAAGGCTGTCATCCGCTTCTCTTTAGGCATAAAAAAGCCTCGCGATAAGCAAGGCTCATGATTTTGCATTTTTGTAGAGCAAAGAAGTAGTCGCTAAAAGACGCTTAGCCAATAATAGCTCGAACCGCTTCTAGGTCTTCTGGCGTATCAACACCAGCTGCAGGTGCTTCTGCCGCAACGTCTACATGGATTTTTTCACCGTACCAAAGTACACGTAGCTGCTCTAGGCACTCAATACGCTCAAGGGTACTTGGTTCCCAATTGATATAGGTATTAATAAAACCCGCACGGTAAGCGTAAATGCCAATGTGACGAAGCAGTGGAGATTCAGCAGCTGTACCATTGTTCGCGTAAGCATCGCGATCCCAAGGAATAGTAGCTCGGCTAAAGTACAGGGCATACCCATCTTTGTCGGTCACAACTTTTACGGCGTTAGGATTAAACACTTCGTCAGCATGAGTAATTTCCACACCGAGTGTTGCCATCGGAGCTGTACTGTTCGCAAGGTTGTTCGCGACCTGATTAATGATCGCAGGTGGGATAAGTGGCTCATCACCTTGAACATTCACGATAATATGATCATCTGGAATCTTCATAACTTCAATCACTTCAGCGAGGCGCTCAGTGCCTGATTCATGATTCGGTGATGTCATACAAACGGTCGCGCCAAATGCTTTGGCCGCTTTTTCAACTCGAGCGTCGTCGGTAGCGATAATAACGTTATCGGCACCCGCCTTCATTGACTGTTCGTATACCCATTGAATCATCGGCTTTCCACCAATGTCAGCAAGTGGCTTCCCTGGTAAACGGCTCGATTGGTATCTTGCAGGTATAACAACCGTATAAGACATTACTTACCCTCATCCATTGAAACGGTGCGAGCTTCAGGTTCCAAAAGAACAGGAATACCCTCTTTAATTGGGTAAGCAAGGCGATCAATTTTACAAACAAGCTCTTGCTTATCCTTGTCAAAAGTTAGTTTACCTTTACATACAGGGCAAGCAACGATCTCAAGTAGACGGTGATCCATAGTATTCCATAACCTCTTTTATTCTTTTTAAAATTTGCTGTTGCGAATCTTCATCAAACTGCGCAGAAACTGGAAGATACCACCAGTTATCTTGCGCATATTCTTCGCATTTTACAGCGTCTTTTTCTGTCATAATCATATTCATACCTTTTTTTGCCAAGGCATGAAGTTCATCTTTATCAAAATCTTGATGGTCAGCGAAGCCCTGCGTGTAAACCACGTCACCATCAAGGTTTTCCAATGTTTTGAAAAAGCGTGGTGGGTGACCGATACCAGCAAAAGCCACCAGCTTCTGTAATTCTGCCACAGACCTTTTCTGACCCGTCTTCAGGTTAACCGCTTGGCTTGGAAGCAAAGACATCGAGAACTCTCGCCCGTGGGCTTTACCGCCATTATTAACCAAAAAGTCTACGTCATCTAAACGAGATATAGGCTCTCTTAATGGGCCCAAAGGAATTAGGCACTCACTACCAAAGCGTCTCGCACCGTCGATAACAGCAAATTCAATATCGCGTTCAAGTGCATAATGCTGTAGGCCGTCGTCAGTGATGATGACATTAACCCCTTCGCTCAGCAAAGCCTTTACTGCGTTTGCGCGCACAGGGTCAACCGCTACAGGCGCACCAGTTCGCTTACGAATCAAACGAGGCTCATCACCAGAGTGCTCTGCTGGCGTGTTTTCATCCAACACTAACGGATAGTTTGGTGCTTTCGCCCCATAACCTCGAGAAACAACACCTGGCTTAAAGCCGTGAGCCTGAAGCATCTCTACCAACCAAATCACAACCGGTGTTTTGCCATTGCCGCCAGCGGTAATATTACCAACAACAATCACGGGTAAAGGCGGGCGATAGGTCTCTTTTTTCCCCGATAGATAAGCATCACGACGTTGACCGCTGATCATTTTGAACAGCAGACTCAATGGCCACAATAGCGGCCAGAGAAAGTATTTTAATGGGTGATTGTTAAACCAAATTTTTTCGATCACAACAAGACCTAATCTTATCCGCTGAACTGAATTCGGTGTAGTTGTGCATAAGCGCCATCAAGGGCGATGAGCTCGGCATGTGCACCTCTTTCTACAATATGCCCATCATCAACCACTAGAATCTCATCAGCTTGCTCGATAGTAGATAGTCGGTGTGCGATAACAAGTACTGTTTTGTCTTTCTGCAGCTCTTCTAACGCAGATTGAATCGCTCTTTCTGACTCGGTATCCAATGCAGATGTCGCCTCATCAAGGATCAGAACAGGTGCATCTCTCAATAGAGCACGTGCAATCGCGATACGCTGTCTTTGACCGCCAGACAGGCTCGCGCCATTTTCGCCAACAACCGTATCGATGCCATTTTCCATGCCTTCGATAAACTCGCTTGCATGCGCAAGTTTAGCCGCGTGTTCGATCTGTTCACGTGAATACTGTTCTTCAGCTGCGTAAGCGATGTTGTTCGCAACCGTATCGTTAAATAGGTGCACATTCTGGGAAACAAGAGCGAAGTGCTCACGTAGATTTCTTAATTCATAATCACGAATGTCGTGACCATCAAGCTCAATAGAGCCAGAGTCTACGTCATAAAAGCGAGTAAACAGGTTCGCAATGGTACTCTTACCCGAACCTGAACGGCCGACAAGTGCGACTGTCTTGCCTTTCGGTATATTAAAACTGACCTTATCAAGCGCTGCTTTCTCTGCTCCTTGGTAAGTAAATGTCACATCTTTTACTTCGACTTCACCCGCTACGGTTTCAGGCTTCAACGTACCTTTATTTTGTTCCGTATCTAGATCCATCAAACCAAATAGGGTCGTACTCGCTGCCATACCACGTTGGAATTCAGACGTTACGTTAGTCAGAGCTTTTAGTGGGCGTAGTAAACCAAACATCGCCGAGAACACAACAGTGAACGTACCAGGAGTAAGCTCTGCTTTAATTGAATCAACACTAGCAAGAAATAGAACAACTACGATTGCAAGTGATGCAATCATCTGAATAATTGGGTTAGCGGCCGCTTGAGCAGTGATTAGCTTCATGCTTTGTTGGCGCATTTGGTTACTAACTTGGTCAAAGCGGTGTTTTTCTAGATCTTGTCCGCCATACGTTAGAACGACTTTATGTCCTTTCAGCATTTGTTCTGCAGAAGAAGCGACGTGACCCATACTGGTTTGCATGTTCTTAGAGATCTTTCTGAATCGCTTCGATACGATACTGATTGCCCACGCGACAAGAGGGGCGACAGCGAACAACACCAAAGACAACTGCCAACTATTCCAGAACATCAGCGTCAACAGGCCAATAATACTTGCACCTTCACGGACAATACTGACTAATGCTTTACTGGTTGCCGCAGAGACTTGCTCTGAATCGTAAGTAATTCGAGATAGCAGCGCACCAGTCTGTTCTTTATCAAAAAAAGAAACTGGCATATGCATAAAATGGCTGAATATTTTACGTCGAATTTCCATGACCACATTGCCTGAAACCCAGCTCAAACAATAAGTTGAAACAAAGCCACTGATGCCACGAACGAACATCATGACAAAGATAATGAGAGGGAGCGTACGTAAAAAGTCAGATTCTGCATTACCAAAGCCTTCATCGAGTAACGGCTTTAGTAAGGAAATCATGTAGGTATCAGTGACAGCATTTATAATAAGCGCAATAACCGCAACACCAAGGCCGGCTTTATATAGTCGAATATAAGTCCAAAGTCTTTTAAATGTGACCCAGGTAGTTTCATCTGTTTGTGTTGACATAGAATCGCTTAATTTTCTCACAATAATCTTCCTATTCTACTCCCTTACGAAGCATCTGCCTATACCACTGTCTGCCTTGTTGTTCTCTAATCTCATGATATTGCCAACCTTCTTGACCAATACTGATGGTTATTTGGCCGCTTTCTCCAGTATCAAGCCAAGCACTCCCTGCGTCGTTATAACGTTCAATAACGGATTCACTCGGCATCCCCCATTGATTGCCTTTGGCCAAAGAAGCGATCGCTAACTGAGGTGAAACGGCCTCAATAAAACTGGCGATCGAAGACGTATTGCTACCATGATGAGGAACAAGCATTACGTCACTTCGAAGCCGTTCGCCTTCGCGTGCAAGTAACCACTCACTGACCAATTCAATATCACCAGTAAGTAACATCGAGAACTCTAGATCGGGGTCAAAAAGCCTGACCACGCACGAATGTGGGTTATACGCCCTCTTCACTTGTTTGGGAGGCCACAAGACCTCAAAAGCAACCCCTTGCCAAGTCCATACTTCTCCTAAAATACATGCTTGAATATTTGACGATTCTTGAATCGTAGATTGTCCTTGTTGACTGATATTCTGACTGGCTCTTACCCACTTAGGGTTGTAATTTTCAAGTAACGCCGGATAGCCACCAGCGTGGTCAGAATCGAAATGACTCACTATTACACCCTCCAACTCATGAATTCCCCTCTGATTCAAAGTAGGAATAAGTAAGGATTCGACAATGGAACCTCCTGGCCATGCGTTACCAAGATCGTAAACAACAATCTGATTGTTCTTTTCTAAGAGCAAAGACAACCCGTGACCAACATCCAAGATATCGATAGTTAGTTTGTCTTGTTGAGGCTTGCCGAACTCCCACCACAGTACAAACACGGTAATAATCAATATAGATAGTGCTCGCTTGAAATATCGACTGACAAAACCGAAAAACAAGATGAGGAATACAGACAACTCAATCGTGTGATTATCCACTTGAAACCAAAATCGTTCAGAGAAAGGAAGACTAAATACGAGAGGCTCAAGCGATAAGTCGACCAACATCCATAATTGTTCAGACAAACCATTGTTGAATGTAGTTAAGCCAACGCCACCTGATACTGGCGCCAATATTAAGCTAAAGAACATTGCCAGGAACAATAGTGGAATAACCACCATCGACACCCAAGGTAAAAGGAGCAAGTTGTAGAAAACAGAGACTAAGCTGACCCCATTAAAGAACAGCATCGAAAAGGGAGCAATCAGGAATGTCAGCATTAACTGAATCTTGAAGAGCTGCAGTGCTCGGTCGATAAATGTTGAGTTTGAATCGGATGACTGACTATTTAACGCAATGTAAAGAACGGCACCTAACGCACCAAAAGACAACCAGAAGCTACTCGATAATGCTGAAAATGGCCAAATTAGCAGAACCACGCACAAACTTAAGGCGACATACCGAAACAAACTGATATTTTGCCCACGCCACAAGAAATAGCTGGCGATAATACACATCACCAAAGCTCTCAAGGTGGGCAGCGTGAACCCAGCAAACCAACTGTAGAAATAGGCTAAGCCGACTCCGAATATTGTGGGCAACCAAAGAAGTGAAGATGATAGTAACCTGAATACCTTTCCTACTTGATAGCCGATAGCAAAGGCAATCCCAATATGCAGCCCCGAAATAGCCATCAAGTGAATCAAACCACTGCTTTTAAGTAAGTCCCAACGCTGAGAGTGAATAAGGTCTCGATAACCAAAACTCAAAGCCATAATGAGGTCTTGATTTGCCAGTTGACTTAACCTTTCAAGACTGTTTTCAAACCAATAGGACCGTAAGTTGCTATTGGTATGAATGCGATACTTTGTACCAGATCTGTAAATTGCATTGGCAACCACACCTGCACTAAATAGATACTTTTCTAAATCAAAGCCAGCTTCATTGAGCTTGCCCCATACAGGCTTTATATACACAGATAAATTGACATCATCTCCGAGTGTTAACTTAAAAGGAGTAAACAAACGTAATTTTATCAATTGAGGAAAGATTAATTTTTCGCCGCCAATTGATCTAGCTACTATTACGCTTTCAAAACCGTGGCTATTTTCACTAAAAAGGCTAACAACCGAAGCATTTATGGTAGTATTCTGCCCTGATTGAAATAAGCGACTCGTTTGTATTTCAATTACATTCCCTAGGCAGATAACTAGTATCAATGCTGTTGCTAGACCTCTTGCACTCCGGAAAACGCTATACTTTGTTGATGCTAGTAGTAACAACAGCATCAATGGTGCCCAAACCCAATGAGGCATCACAGGCCAGAAGCTGGCAGACACAACTGTCGCAGCAAATGAAATCAAGAACCAAGTGTTAAACAAGAGAGTAGCTTCCTCCTATGCCAAGAAAGTTTATCAAACGATTTATGCCTGACCATGAGCTAATCAAGCGTCAGAAAGCATTGAAAGTTTTTGGCAATGTTTTGTACAACCCCAACTTATGGTGCCTTAATCGTCGCTCTGCGGCTGGCGCATTCGCTGTTGGGTTATTCATGGCGTTTGTCCCTCTACCAAGCCAAATGATTATGTCTGCAGGCCTTGCTGTCGCATGTGGCGTTAACCTACCTTTGGCTGTCGCACTTGTTTGGATCAGTAACCCGGTCACTATGCCCGTTCTCTTCTACTTTGCTTATAAAGTTGGGGCGTTTGTTATGCATGTACCACCTCAAGCCTTCCATTTCGAATTGTCTTGGGACTTCATCTTGGCGCAAATGAATACGATCGGGCCTCCTTTCTTACTGGGTTGCCTGATTTGTGGCGTGGTTTCAGCAATGATTGGCTACTTTGGTATTCGTGGGTTATGGCGTTACTCAGTAGTAAGAAGTTGGAAGAAGCGTCAAGCAAGGTACTGACAACTTTTCCTTGTCGTTCAATCTATCTTTGTATGCGCTTCACTTAAACCGCACACAAGTTAAAGTCAGATGGACCACAGAACTCTGCAATATTGGGATGTAACCACAGTCGTAAAGAATGCAGATTGAATTCAAAAAAAAGGATCCCATCAGGGATCCTTTTTTGTGTATGCCATTTGTCTATCATGCTACATGAAGTATTACTAAGCGCATTACTTCGAGCTAAGCACCGAGGCAGGGTTTAACTTGGCTGCTCGTGATGCTGGGTACCATGTCGCCAATAGGCTCAATACAATCGCTGTACCTGAAACCACAACAACATCCGTCATATCGAGTTGTGATGGCAAAAAGTCGACAAAATAGATGTCACCGGACAAGAACTGGTGATCAACTAGCCTTTCAAGCCCTTTGATAAGTGTCGTGAGATTAAGCGCCACTAACACGCCTATTACACTGCCCACCAAACTACCTAACACACCGGAGAATACGCCCTGCCAAACGAAAATGCGTTTCACAAGGCCGTCCGATGCGCCCATGGTTCTTAAAATCGCGATCTCTGATGCTCTGTCTTTTACTGCCATCATTAATGTCGAGACAATATTGAAACAAGCAACACCAATAACCAGTACCATCACCAGATACATAATGGTGCGAACCAACTGAATATCTCGATACAAGAAGCCAAACTTCTGTTGCCAGCTTCGTAGATACACATACACATCAAGCTGGTTACCCACCTCACGCACAATAGAGTTCGCGTTCAGAACATCGGTCACTTTTAAAGAAACTCCGGTTACTGCCTCGCCTAGGTTTGCATAAACTTGAGCATCGCCAATCGGGATTAGCGCCAAGCTGTGGTCGATCTGGCCATTAAGCGTCAGTAAGCCAACCACTTTCACTCGAACACGTTTAGGTGCTTGAACCTTAACCGACCCATTCACCGTCGGGATCATCAGAGTCAGGTAATCACCGACTTTCGCGCCGAGTACATTAGCCACACCAGAGCCCAAGATAATCTGTTGTTGCCCTGCTTTAAAATCGCTCCAGGCTTGCTTATCGATAAAACTCGATAGGCTTGAGACTTGTTGCTCAAGTTGTGGGTCAACACCGCGAACTTCAATTGCTTTCAACTCTTTGCCTTTTTCGGCAAGCGCGGTAATTTTCACATAAGGGGCTGCAGCAACGACTTTATCGTGCTTTACCGACTCCTCAATCACATGCTCCCAGCGAGTTACTGGTTTATTCACGCCCTCAAACTCACCGTGAGGAATGACAGAAAGTACTCGTGATTGAAGCTCACGCTCGAAACCATTCATGGCCGACAAACCAATGATGATTACCGCGACACCGACAGCAATACCGATCGTCGAAGACAGAGAGATGAACGACACCATTTTGTCTCGTTGTTTCGCCCGGCTAAATCGGCCGCCTATCAATAGAGATAAAGAAGAAAACACTTAGCTCTCCTCTTTTTCTACGTTGACCAGTAAACCATCTTGCATGTGAAGTTGGCGATCCATCTTACCGGCAAGTTCACCATCGTGAGTCACAACCAAAAAGGCAGTATCGTACTCACGGTTCAGTTCGCGCATTAAGTCGTAAATAGAAAGTGCTGTGTTGTGGTCTAGGTTACCAGTCGGCTCATCCGCCAACACTAGCGCAGGCTTGTTCACCAATGCACGAGCAATTGCCACTCGTTGCCTCTCACCACCTGAAAGTTCTGAAGGTCGGTGGTCAACACGATGACTTAGCCCCACTTTATCAAGTAGCAACTGTGCTTCTTGTTTAGCTTTCGCTGGCTTCTCTCCACCTATCAACAACGGCATTGCTACGTTTTCTAACGCTGAGAAATCAGAAAGAAGATGATGGAATTGATAAACAAAGCCAAGATGCTGGTTGCGAAGCTTGGCCTGCTTATTCGAACTCAAAGACGCTAAGTCTTGTCCGAGAAAGCTGACACTACCATCAGACGCATCATCCAACGCCCCTAAAATATGCAATAGCGTACTTTTACCTGAACCGGATGTACCAATGATTGCGACTAGCTCACCCTTTTCTATTTCGAAGCTGACGCCCTTGAGAACCTCAGTATCTAACGAGCCTTCACGGTACGTTTTACGGATATCATTACATTGAAGAAAATTACTCATAACGAAGGGCCTCAGCAGGTTTCACAGACGATGCACGATAAGAAGGGAAGACAGTGGCAATCAAGCTAAGTGCAATAGCCAGAACCACAACAACGGCGATTTGAATTGGGTTAATTAAAATTGGCAACTGTCCACCAAATGAAAACAGAGCAACACCCATCGCCTCTAAAATAGTATTGAGGTTCGAAGCTAAAATCACGCCCAGGATGCCACCAGATAATGCGCCGATCACACCACTGCTTGCACCTTGAACCATAAAGATCCCCATGACTTGACCATCACGCATACCTTGGGTTTTTAAGATGGCGACTTCGGACTGTTTCTCCATCACCACCATAATAAGCGCAGAAATAATATTAAACGCAGCAACACCAATGATCAGCCCAAGCATCAAGCCCATCATGTTTTTTTCCATTCGAACGGCTTGGAATAGCTCGCCACGTTGGTCTCGCCAATCGCTCCACACCCAACCTTCCGGTAGCGGTTGGTTTGATAGTTCTGCCACTTCAAATGGGTCATCAAAAAACAGTCGCCAGCCTGAAATGGTGTCTGATTTATAGCGCATCAAACGCCCAGCATCGTTGATATCTGTCACCATCAATTGAGCATCGATATCCGAACCCGTGTTAAAAATCCCAGCTACGGTAAAATTTCGCTGGCTTGGAATACGTCCTAACGGCGTGTATTGGCTGGCACTGGTCACCATTAAGCGAACTTTGTCGCCCATAGACACTTTCAAGTTTCTTGCCAAGGTATGACCAAGGAAAAGCTGATACTGACCAGCTTTGAGTGAAGACAGTCTGCCAGCAATTAAATGATTCTGAAGAGGGTCATCTGAATTTGGCTCAATACCGATTAACAAGCCCGCAGATAACTGAGCAGGACTTTGGATCACCGCTTCGCTGCGAACAATAGGTTCTACGTGGCCATTGAGCGACATTTGCTCCGCAAAGCTAGGTGCTTGAGCAGAAAGTGACGTTGTGCCTCCTTGCTCGTAAACGACGGCTTGAGGAAGGACACCAAGAATTCGGTCTTTTAACTGCGCTTCGAATCCATTCATTACCGACAAAACAGTAACCAGAGACAGCACACCAATGGTAATTCCGGCTGTCGACATATAAGAAACAAAACGGCTAAAGCGATCACCTGAACGGCCTTTCAAATAACGCAGGCCAACAAACAATGAACTAGGATGAAACATACTTTGAACCATCTAAAGGAGATGCGGGTTAATGTAACGGGTATTGCCGTTACTGTGTAGGGGTTAATTGAAAATATAGGGTGAATTAACTCAATTAGTTAGGCTTGAAAAACAGAACCTTGTCAAATAGCTGACTTTCAAACAACTATTTGAGACTTTCAATTAACTGACCTTGATTACTGCGGCCACATAGCGATAATCAATAGATCACTTCAAGGAACTAACGCATGACAGAACAAGAGTTTTTTACCGTTCACCACAGCCTTACCGCTAATATTGAGCCAATGGACAGTAACTTCGCTTTACCTTCTCAGATTCAGTTCGAATCGGAGATCCCTGCCCCTTTTGTTGTGGCAAGTGAGTTTAGCCAATTGGACCTGTTAGCCGACAGTGCTCGCAACGAACTGAAAAACAGCGACTTGAAGAATGTCATCAGTTTATTGGATGCACAGAACTCTAAATTAAACCTCTTGTTGAGCTTTATGTTATCGCAACAAGATGATGAACAATTTCGCACCCATACGTATTCATTTGGCGCGAGTCAGTTCTCGTGTTTTTCCAAAACAGATATCGAAGCGGGTCGCTTAGTTAAAGCCAAGCTCTTTATCGAGCACCCTGCCGCCGCTATCTATTGCTACGCGGAGGTCTTCGCTAGCGAACCTAAAGATTCAGGCTTCGAAATCAAATTCAAATATGCTCATCTTCGTGATACTGACCAAGACTTGTTGATCAAGGCTGCGCTCCATCAACAACAAAAGCTCTTACGTCAACGCTCTCTAGAACGAGATAACAAGTAAATAGACATGACAAAACAATCCATTTTCACACTACCTAAGCTCAAAGGTGCCGGTGACAAAAAGCACATCGGCAACCTAGTTGGTTCATCTCTCGCGCTTACTATCGCTAAACTAGCGGAGCAGCATAACAGCCACACTTTACTTGCAGTGCCTGATCCTCAGATCGCACTCAAGCTTCAATCTGAAATTGAACAGTTTACGGCACATGAAGTTGCGTTGTTTCCTGACTGGGAGACGCTGCCATACGATAGCTTCTCGCCGCACCAAGAGATCATCTCAGATCGTATAGCACGCCTTTACGCACTGCCAACGCTAAAAGATGGCATCACGATCGTTCCGATCAGCACGTTATTGCAACGCCAGTCACCGCGCGACTTCTTACTACAACACACGTTAATGGTGAAAACAGGCGATCTCTATTCACTAGAGAAATTACGTCTGCAACTCGAAAAGTCGGGCTATCGCTATGTTGACCAAGTGTTTGGCCCGGGTGAATACGCTAGCCGTGGTTCTATTCTCGACCTGTTCCCAATGGGCAGCAAAGACCCGTATCGTATCGACTTCTTCGATGACGAGATCGACACGATCCGTACTTTCGATCCTGAAAACCAGCGCTCTATCGAAGACATCTCTGAGATTCGACTGCTGCCTGCTCACGAATTCCCAACCTCGGAAACAGCGATTGAAGATTTCCGTATTCGTTGGCGCCAACAGTTTGATGCGCGCCGTGAACCAGAATCGGTTTATATGCAGGTTTCTAAAGGCACGTGGCCTGCTGGTATTGAGTATTGGCAACCGCTGTTCTTCGAGCACACCGAAACCTTGTTTGATTATGTTGCAGATGAAGCGCAAATCCTCGTTCTAGGTGATGTCGAGACCGCAGTAGATTCGTTCCTAACCGACGTTTCTCATCGATACGAACAACGCGGTGTTGATCCATTACGACCGCTGCTCACACCTGAACAACTGTGGTTAAAGAAAGACGAACTGTTCGCACACTTCAAACAAAAGCCACAGGTCAATCTGAGCTTAGATTCAATTGAAGAAAAAGCTGGGCGTACCAACCTTCCAGTTACGTCTCTACCAGATCTCAGCGTTCAACATCAGAATAAAGAACCGTTGTCTAACTTAAGAAAGTTCACTGAAGCCTTCGACGGAAAAGTGGTCTTTTCGGTTGAGTCTGAAGGCCGCCGTGAAGCTCTAAGTGAATTGCTTCGAGGCATCAAAGTTCGTCCAAGCGAAGTTGAAAACCTCGACGCGGCAATTAAAGGTAAAGATAAGTTCACCCTGATCCTAGGTTCTGCTGAGCATGGCTTTATCCACGAAGAGCAAAACATCGCCCTTATCTGTGAAAGTGATCTATTGGGTGATCGCGTTATTCAGCGTCGTAAAAAAGACAAAAAAAGCGTAAACAGCGACACCGTAATCCGTCACTTAGCGGAACTTAAACCGGGCCAACCGGTTGTTCACATTGACCACGGTATTGGTCGCTACATAGGCCTGCAGACCCTAGAAGCGGGTGGTATGAAAACCGAATACGTAACACTTGAGTATCAACACGATGCCAAGCTCTACGTACCAGTTGCATCTCTGAACTTAATTGGCCGCTACTCTGGTGGTGCTGAAGATTCTGCACCGCTACATAAACTTGGCGGTGAAGCATGGCAGAAAGCTCGTAAGCGCGCCGCAGAGAAAGTCCGTGACGTCGCAGCCGAACTGCTCGATGTTTACGCCAAGCGTGAGCTTAAGCCGGGTTACAAATTTGTGCTCGATCGTGGTCAGTACGCAACCTTCAAATCTGGCTTCCCGTTTGAAGAAACCGATGACCAAGCGATGGCAATTAATGCGGTAATGTCTGATATGTGCCAAGCAAAAGCCATGGACCGCTTAGTGTGTGGTGATGTTGGTTTTGGTAAAACAGAAGTCGCAATGCGTGCCGCGTTCGTGTGTACCGATAACAGCAAACAAGTGGCCGTGTTAGTACCGACAACGTTACTTGCTCAGCAACACTTTGAAAACTTCCGCGACCGTTTCGCCAACTTGCCGATTCGTGTTGAGGTTCTGTCTCGATTCAAATCAGCCAAAGAACAGAAATCGATCATGCAAGATGTCGCCGACGGTAAGGTCGACATCTTAGTGGGTACTCACAAGTTACTTTCAAGTGACCTTCAGTTTAAAGACCTTGGCCTGTTGGTTGTCGATGAAGAGCACCGCTTTGGTGTGCGTCAGAAAGAAAAAGTGAAAGCAATGCGTGCGGATGTCGATATCCTAACGCTCACCGCGACGCCAATTCCACGTACATTGAACATGGCAATGAGCGGCATGCGTGACTTGTCAATCATCGCAACACCACCAGCACGACGCTTAGCAATAAAGACCTTTGTCCGTGAGAGTGATGACGCGATCGTCAGAGAAGCGGTACTTCGTGAAATCATGCGTGGTGGTCAAGTTTACTTCTTACACAACCAAGTCGACACGATTGAAAAGACGGCTGAGTCACTACAGAAACTGATTCCAGAAGCGCGTGTCACCGTGGCTCATGGCCAGATGCGAGAGCGCGAACTAGAACGCATCATGAATGACTTCTACCACCAGCGTTTTAACTTGCTAGTGTGTACAACCATCATCGAAACCGGTATCGACGTACCAACAGCCAATACCATCTTAATGGACAGAGCCGATAACCTTGGTTTAGCACAGTTGCACCAATTGCGTGGGCGTGTGGGTCGATCTCACCACCAAGCCTATGCCTATCTGCTAACACCTCCTCCGAAAGCAATGACCAAAGATGCGGTTAAGCGATTAGATGCCATAGCTTCACTTGAAGACTTAGGTGCAGGCTTTACACTAGCAACCCATGACTTAGAGATTCGTGGCGCGGGTGAGCTGTTAGGTGATGAACAGAGTGGTCAAATCCAATCGGTTGGTTTCACCTTGTACATGGAGATGCTTGAACAAGCAGTTGAAGCATTGAAAGAGGGGCGAGAGCCATCGCTTGATGACCTACTGCGTGAACAAACTGAAATTGAGATGCGCCTGCCTGCGCTATTGCCTGATGACTACATCCCAGACATCAATACACGTTTGTCTACTTATAAGCGTATTGCGAGTGTGAGTGACACCGACGAATTGGCAGAGTTGAAAGTCGAGCTGATTGATCGCTTCGGCCTTCTGCCGGATGCTACCAAGAACTTGTTGTCAGTTTCAGAGCTAAAATTAGCCGCGGCGTCTATCAAAGCGAAGAAAATTGAGGCTCATGATAAAGGTGGATTCTTAGAATTCTACCCGGATGCTGACATAAACCCGACCTACCTTGTTAAACTGTTGCAATCTCAACCGCAAAAGTTTTCAATGGAAGGACCAACAAAGTTCAAGTTTACGATACCATTGGTCGACAGACGGAAACGAATTCAATTTGTTAGTGATTTATTGGGCGAATTCAGACAGAACTTGCTTCCTTCGGCATAAGACCCAATCCACTTGCACATATAAATTATCCAGCCGGTAGTTCGGCTGGAAGACGGAGTAAAAATGAAAAGACTGATCCCACTGCTACTATTGTTCGTCTCACTGCCAAGTTTGGCGCAGAGACAATTTGATATAGAAGTGATCATTTTTAAGCGTGCTGTTGATGCAGAAAAAGTGAATGAATCTTGGCCAAACACACAGCCTCAGATTTCACTTGAGCGCGTAGGTTCATTTCAAGATACCCAATACCGAGCGAAGAAAGGCGTGCAGATGCTGCCTTACTCGGAATACAAGTTAACACCTCAGAAAGACAAGCTACGCAAACACGCAGGCTTTGAAGTTCTGATGCATACCGCTTGGCGTCAAGGCGACCAAGGCAAAAGCTCGGCACCGGTTTTCCATGTTCAAGCCGGTAAAGACTTCTCCAAACAGTTTAATGCCGACGGTTCTGAGAAAGGTGTAGTAACAGCAGTAAATACTGATGGTTTTCAAGAAGAGACTATCGATAAGCCGCTTTACGAGTTAGACGGCAAGCTGCAAATCTACGTTCAGCATTACCTCTACGCTGAAACAACATTGGATTTAAAAGCGCCGAGCGTTCGTGAAGTGACTCTTCAAGAGCAACAAATCGAGCTAGATTCACCAGTAAGTGGCGCCGAAAGCAATGTTCAAGTGGGCAACCTCACTGAAATCTCTCCGACGGTTGAAGTGGAAGAGTTCCTTAAGAGCTACCGCATGGACCAAAAACGTCGTATGCGCAGTACTGAGACTCACTACCTTGATCACCCGCTTCTAGGCATGGTGATTCAAGTTCGACGTGTAGCGCAGTAAGTTACTTGCCGATTCGGCTATAATTATATAAATAATTCAATCCGCCCTCCTAGTGAGGGCGTTTTATTAAGTGCTATCTATCTTTATTCTGCACTGAATCCTTTGTTCAGTACTTACATGTAATTCGGTATTTCTTATGAGCCCTGACTTTCAGATAAATACTCAACACCTCAACCTAAAAATCATTGAAGCCTCAGACGCTCAAGAGTTTTCGCAGCTGGTTAAATCCTCCCCGAGTTTATTGCCATGGCTCGACTGGTGCCACGACGAGTTTTCGACCGTCGAGGCCGAGAGATTCATTCTTGCGACTCGCTTAAACTGGGTTAAAGCCGATGCGTTTGGCTTTGGTATCTTCGAACGAAAAAGCGAAAAGTTAGTCGGCATGGTGGCCATAAATGAGCTTTACCACACCTTTAATATGGCAAGTTTAGGTTATTGGGTGGGTGATCAATTTCAGAGAAAAGGGATAGCGAAAGAAGCAATGCTTGCCCTATTTGAATTTTGCTTCGCAATGCTCAAGTTGACGCGTTTGGAGATTGTCTGCGATACAGAGAACCTACCCAGCCAAAAGCTGATCGAGAAATGTGGCGCTGAACGTGAAGCCATTGCAAAGAATCGCTTTATCTTTAACGGTAAACCGAAAGATGGCGTGGTTTATTCTGTGTTACCTCCATTATCTTAATCGCTTAATAGAGTAACAATCCGAAATAACACGTACTCGACACGATCGAAAAAGAGCTCCGAAGAGCTCTTTTTTATTATCAGCGTAATGACCTTAGAAGGCTTACCTGATTAGTGAAGCTTTAGGTTTGGACGAAGGACACGGTTAATACGACCCACCAACATCATCAGTGATGTTTTGATTAAGCCGTGAAGTGCCATCTGGTGCATTCGGTACAAAGAGATGTAAACCACACGAGCAATACGTCCCTCAACCATCATCGAACCTTTAGTCAGGTTACCCATCAAGCTACCTACTGTAGAAAAACGGCTTAGTGAAACCAGTGAGCCTTTATCTTTGTAGATGTAGTCTTTCAGGTCACGACCGTTCAGCTTAGCAATGATGTTGCTAAATGCGCAGCTTGCCATTTGGTGAGCCGCTTGCGCACGTGGTGGAACAAACGAACCATCCGCTTGTGTACATTGCGCCAAATCACCGATAGCAAAGATGTTGTCATCAAGCGTAGTTTGCAGCGTGTTTTTGACAACCAACTGGTTGATACGGTTCGTCTCAAGACCACCGATATCTTTCATGAAATCTGGCGCTTTAATACCAGCAGCCCATACCATGATCTGTGCTGGGATCTTCTCACCATCTTTGGTCGTTAGACCGTCAGCATCAGCTTGTGTAACCATTGTCGTTGTACGCACGTTGACGCCAAGCTTAGTTAGCTCAGAATGTGCTGCGCTGGAAATACGAGGAGGTAGAGCTGGAAGAATACGCTCACCCGCTTCAACAAGGTTAACGTTCAGCTTGCTTGAATCTAGGTCGCCAAAACCGTATGTACGAAGCTCTTTCACAGCGTTATGCAGCTCAGCAGACAGTTCAACACCAGTAGCACCCGCACCAACAATCGCAATGTCTACCGTACCTTGACCATTCTTAGCGTGCAGCTTTAAGAACTGGTTATTCATTTCTGTACGGAAACGGTGTGCTTGCTCTGGGCTATCAAGGAAAATACAGTTGTCACGAACACCTGGGGTATTGAAGTCGTTTGACGTTGAACCTAACGCCATCACAAGAATGTCGTATTCAAGTTCACGGCTTGGCATCAGTAACTCACCGTGCTCATCAGTCAACTCGCTCAACGCAATCACTTTACGTTCACGATCGATATCATTCAGGCTGCCCATTTGGAAATCAAAGCAATGGTTTTTTGCGTGTGCGCGGTAGCTTAGCGCATCAACACCTTCATCCAGTGAGCCAGTGGCTACTTCATGAAGCAATGGTTTCCATAGGTGGCTTGCTTTACGGTCTACCAGAGTAATCTGGGCACGTTTCTTACGACCTAAAGTGCGGCCTAGCTTAGTTGCTAGTTCTAAACCACCAGCACCGCCGCCTACTACGATAATTTTTGTCACAATGACAATCCTCTACAAAATGAATAAATGGGGTTCGGCTCGATTACTCCAACCGATAAATTCTATGTATCTACTCGGCCTTAATTCCAAAGGCTGCGGCTTATTTGATGACTGTGATAATAAGTAACAACAGCTCACTGAGTAGTTAGAGGGATTACAAGCAACAAACATTGGTTTGTCACTTTGCTCACGTGGATGAAAAAGGTGCCTACCTGAGAGGCAGAGCACAAATTATGGGCAAGTTTTATCACTCGCTCTCAATTTTTTTTGACATTTATCAAAATATTTTGCTTTAGAACATTATATATAGCAAAAAGATGACCGCAACAAAAATCCTTACCCACAATGAGGATTCGTGACTGATTAGTTAACGTTTGCGCAAACTCATCGATAAAATCTATATGACTAGGGCGCATTGACCTTTCACGGTTAAATTTCGTTCGGTATCAAAGCGTTTTAATCACGGCAAGGAGGGAAGTAGCTGACAGCGCCGAGCGGAACTTAAAACACCATGTATTTTTAACTTAAAACGTTAATTGATCCGAAATTACCCGAAATAAAGCGGGATATAACGAAATGAGCGAGGTGATTTTTGTCGTGAATTATTTTATGTTAGTGCGTAACAAAACGCATAATTAGCTCT
>NZ_JBFRVM010000106.1:0-2964 GCF_041475145.1 Vibrio sp. 10N.222.49.A3 | reverse complement strand
CCGTAATGACCGCTGCCGACACATTCACCTCCACCGTATTACTGGGGATGCCATCTTTGGTGGCCATTACTGTGGTATAGCCCTCGTTAGTAGCAGTAAATACGCCAGTCTCATCAAAGCGCCCTACATCAGAATTGCTTGTGTGCCAATCACTCACGTTTAAATCCGTCAATGTGCGAGATGAACCATCAGAGTAGTGACCAACCGTTTCAAAGGGCTGCTTGTTGCCCGCAGCAAGAGTTAGTTGACTGACACCTTTCATCACTATCGGAGAAGCGACGATATCAAGACGTTCTAATTTTATGGTTGATCCAGAGAAGGCACCTTCTGAATTACAACCAGTTAATAACGTTAGTATTGGAAAAACCACTATTACAAATAAGGCTTTAAAACATTTAATCATAATAACTTACTCTTGGAACTGAAAACTGGGGATGGTAACTTCAACTCGGCGATTTTTAGCTCGCCCCTCTGCGGTCTTGTTGTCAGCAACAGGTTGAGACTCACCTTCACCTCTCCATTCAAGTTGTGTCTGTGTGGCACCCAATTCAATCAGTTTATTGACGACCGCTTGAGCACGATGCTCAGATAGGTTTTGATTGTAGAGTGCTGAGCCTGTTGAGTCAGTGTGTCCAACAACTGTGGCCTGAGCTTGTGGGTAAGAATTTAATATTGAAGAGATTTCAGTTAATTGGTCAATAAACTCTTGGCTAGGGTCGCCTGAATCAAAACCAGACAATATATCTGTAGTTTTTGGTGAAAATGCCTGTATTTGAGGCGGTGTTTTTACAGTGGCTGTCTCTTTAACGGGAGTATCTTCAATAATAGACGTTGGCGCTGTTTCGACTAACGCTGGTTGAGTTGTACTGCCAAACGTATAGGTTAGACTGACCAACAATCCACGGCTATCATACTTACCCGTGTTTGACTTACCAATACTGTCAATGTATTGATAGCCCGTTGATAATCGGACGTTAGGGTTAAAGTGATAGTTAACCCCCACCCCACCGAGAGGAGAAAAACCTGTTGCATCGCTCTTACTTGAAGACAGTTGCGTTTTTTCCATGTCCCAATAAGCAGCACCAAGTCGACCGTATAAACTTAGGTTATCTTGTAGGTACCAATCGTAACGAAGAGTGCTTTCAATCAACCAAGTTTTAACATTAACCGAGTGGCATCCATCCGCCTTTAGTTCATCGTGATATTGATAGCCTAAATCCCAACTCCAAGAGGGAGTAAACTGTAACCCGCTATAGAGACCTAAAATTGTGCCCTCTGGATTTGAGTGATTGCAATTCTCCTCCAGAGCCCCTTGGTATCCCCCTACTACGCCAACAAAAAACTGAGGGGATTCTGTCGCGGCTAGTACAGGAACACTGAATAAACAGGTAAGTAATATTATTTTTTCCATAAATTTCCAGATAGATAGTATCATTTTTGAATAAACATTAAATATTCTCAACAGCTTTAGACCTATACCACTGTATAAGCGAACGTCCTACTTACGAGCTACGCTAGGTGTTCCTCTTACGCCAGAGCTATTCATCGCCCTATCAATGTTTTAAGCGCTTCTTTAGCTATGAATATTATAATTAAGTCTTCAGTCAAATTAAGGAAGCTAAACGAAAATTAATATTAATTAATTTATTATTTAAATATAAATTAATTAGTTAACCGTCAAGGCATAATAAAATACTTGTGATGTAATCTTTTTTTTAAAGTCGAGGAGTATCATCCCCTAACAGAGCATTACGTCCTTTATATTTTCAATAGGTCTTTCATATTACGGATAACAAACATATGGACTATTTACTATTTTTTACAATTTGTGTAGCTGCTACTTTTTCCCCGGGGCCTGCGGTGTTATTGACTGTGAAAAATTCAGCCGTGTATGGGGTTGAGCGAGCGGTCTCAGGGATTCTTGGAAATATTGCAGCTATGCTCACAATGGCAGGCTTATCGGCTACAGGTTTAGGTGTTCTTCTTTTGGCATCTGAATCATTATTCCTATTTATTAAAATGGTTGGCGGAATATATCTACTTTTACTTGGAATAAAGACGTGGAGATCAAACAAACGGACTTTCAAAAATTATGAGCCCCAAGCTAGCGCGAACAACAGAAAGATGTTGTTTCGTGAAGCGTATCTGGTTGGTGTAACTAACCCAAAGGCTATCGTGTTTTATTCGGCCTTGTTTCCTCAGTTTATCGAAGTTGAACATTCCATCATACCGCAATTTATCTTGCTTACACTCACCTTTACCTCGTCGTCATTCCTAGCACTTTTAACATACGCGTTAGTAACAAAGAAGCTTAAGTTTTGGCTTATAAAGGAAAAGGTTAGAGCGACATTTAATAAGGTTACTGGAGGGATATTTATTGGATTTGGCTTGTCTTTGATTCTTAGCAACAAGACATAGAAGTTGTTTTAATAATGACTTCAACGCTACATGGACGACCGTTCCTCACTTAGACTTAATATATGAGTAGAGTGACTCGCCTGAACAAACTTAGCTCAAGCTGTTTTTACCACTGCTACCACTGCCCTTTCCAAACACTACCATTTGTATGACAAGATTAATACGATGAGCTAAATTAGTGGAACAGAAAACCTTGTACAAGGGCTCAGCATAACCCGCCACACCTCTTCAAAGGAGTCAAAGTATGCGTTTTTAATCGCCTTAAAATCACTCTTGGATTAATATTAGAAGAACAAACCATACAAATGGTAAAAATTGCGCAACAAACATCATCCGTCCTAATGTCCTCTTTGCTACAGTCATAACGTTTTACCACTCTAATAAGTAAACACGCCAAACTTTAGCTCTTTACTTAAAAACAAGATGCTCACAATCACATGTAATCTTGATAAAGAATCATTATTTATCAAGATTAGAAAATTAAACCTTCAACTTATGAGCTGAGCAGCTAAGTTGACTCAAAGACTTAGATTAATGACCAAGCCT
>NZ_JBFRVM010000105.1:0-2581 GCF_041475145.1 Vibrio sp. 10N.222.49.A3 | reverse complement strand
CAATAGTGTTTTAAGAGAATAACTCTTTTGAGTATTACCAAACAAGATAACAATCAAATAGATGGTGCCCCGGGCCGGACTTGAACCGGCACAGCGCGAACGCCGAGGGATTTTAAATCCCTTGTGTCTACCAATTCCACCACCAGGGCACGCATCCTAGACTCCTATTAGACGCACCATAGTCTAGCGATGGTAGAGCACATTTTGTCACCTATATTGACGAACACGTTAGTTCGCCAGACAAGACTACGCCCGGAATTATCCGCACACCATTGGCGCACAAAAATAACTCAACTAATAGCCGCGTTCACTTTCCTCTAAAGCATACATTATACTTAGAACAAAGATTAATGACTGACTCAACAATCTAAAATCTACCCACAAAGCACCCGATGAATAGAAATAGTCTATTTATTATTTCGCCTTAAAAAATCATCTAGTTTTCTGTATTTATTAGTCCTTGCTAATCTAGGGCGATTTGACGTTATTGAGTCCAAGCATACTCTTAATTTGGGCGATGGATAGCTGTTAATATCTACAATTACATCTATCAAACCCAAAACATCCTCAGGAAAATCGGTAGATAAACCATTTTTATCTAGCTGACGAAGCAAATAATCCGAATGCTTTATCGGAGACAGAAAACCCTGAACTAGTTTCAATGAATTTGGGAATTCATTTCCTGTATTTATAATTAATCTAACAAGGGATTCCACGAATCTCATAGAAGTTTTGCTTGATGATTTAGGCCAAGAGATTTCCCATAACGGACGTATGCGCTTTTTCCAGTACTCTTCTTTTTTATCACCAGCCCCTTCTAAAGCCTGATTAAGAGCAACCATAACTTCTTCAAGCGATTTGATAGATAACTGTTCTAAAATATTTCGAACTTCTAAGGCAGTAAAAACAGCATTGGTCTCTAAAGCAACATAAGTAATAAATTGGAGATATTGACGTCGAGCCTCATCAAACGTATCAAGATATAACGCTGTATCTAAAAGATAACCTTTAAGCTCTTCTAATAAAGGATAATATATCCTAGGTGACCAGAAAAAACCTTCCCACATCATTGCCGCAATTCTTTTATCATTTGCCCAATCAAATAAAGGTAAGATACTTGTCTCACTCCATTGCCTATCAACTCGATATAGTGCGATAACCTGCGATGCAAGAATAAGCTTGCCATATTCGAATTTTCTTGATTGATCAGTACAAATTAAATCAAAAATACGATGAAAATCGCCTTGAAGACGTTCATTATCCTTGGGTTTTTTAGTAAACCAATAGTTGACTAGAGCTTCAGTTGCTATCCCGACCGGATTATTTATTGCTGACATTATTGTAATATGCTCTTCTTCCCCCCCCTTCATCGTCAAAAACCGTAAGTATCTTATCAATAATAGGGATAAATAAACTTTGGTTTTCCGTAACTTGCTTAGATGCATCTTCTACCCAATAAGCCACAGAATGAATTACTTCTTTGAAATTGGAATCGCTTATTTCAATTAAAACTGGAGCCAAAGTTGACCATAAAATAGAAGTGTTCTTATTTTCCCTCCATGAGATTAAAGCAGTTCTCCATCGCTCAGAAGGAAATAATTTTTTTAAACGCAAGTCATTTAAAGCCCCAAAGCTTAGCTCAAAATCCTGTTTGCAAACATCTTTCCAATTATCTTCATAATCAAAATAGTTTGAGGGAATGGGTTCAGCCAACCAGTCGGACAGTTCCCTTCTATTGGTTGGTGCAATAGCAACTTCTCTTGAGCTATCAAAATCAGGGTCACCTGTGCCACTCATCCAATGAGAAAATTCATCTTTCTCATTCTCCCTCAGTTTCCATTCTGGGTACTTAGCACAAAGCTCATCATACTTTATTTTAGCATCATTACCATGCGGAACCCTTCCCTGTCCGAGTTTTGCAAGATGAAGCCATATAGAACGCTCATTTATACTCTGAAAATCTTGTTCATCAAGGTCGGGCCTAAACATTTCACGAGGTAAACCTGCCAAAATTGTTTTTTCTAATTCCAACAACTCATTTTTCTTCAATTTTCGCCCCTGTAGCACAAGTAAACGCATCGTTTCTCGCTGCGTATTTGTACTCCATAGCCACCATCCTTTATCACGACAAAGCCACTCAGACCATATTTCAGGTTCGATAACATTTTCATGACTCGCAGCGAATAAAGCTAAACGTTTAAATGTTGGAAATGGCTTCTCAAACCAATTTATTGCTTTTGAACGAGCTTCTTCTGGCTTAGTCGACAGCATCTGTAACCAAGAATCACGCAGAAGCTCTATAATAGTTACCCAGTCATGAAATCCTCTATTCTGAAAATGCTCGGAAATAGACGGAAGATCCCAATAGGATCTATCTGAACATTCATCTGCCCCCCCCCATCTCTTGGGATAGTTGTAAAGCATCTAACAACAACATCTGAAAATCATCGAACAGACATTCAATGCTAACCCCTATAGCAGATTTTAAATCAGATAAAAGCTGTTTAACATTTCCCCCTTCTAAGACTATTTCCCAATCGTATAGTTTCGCATCCTCACTAACCCCCTCTGGCAGGATAGT
>NZ_JBFRVM010000104.1:27012-27609 GCF_041475145.1 Vibrio sp. 10N.222.49.A3 | reverse complement strand
CTATAAATCGCTCTGAAGAGCTAACTCGCCCGTTTAACATAGTAGGAATAATGAACACCAAAGATCTAAAGTAGACTAGTTAAGTTTTTGTTGTTAACAGTTGTTTTATTTAATGTCGTTAAAGCTAGGGATGGTTATCTTTGGCGCTTGCTCTCTCCCTTTTTTGTTGTATTTTGATGTGAGTGTCATTTAAAAGCTAGTAATGGAGGAGAGTTATGCTTTCTCGACCTCTTTACTTGCTTTACACACATATGTCGAATTGTAGTAACAGGACTACTTTGTCTAACGCGTTAGACTTTTTGGTCTCAGATCAAGTTATGAAGTCACACGATCACACTAAATCGCATTTGATAATTAACCTACCTATTAGGTAACAACAAAATATTGTGGAGAGGTTGAACAAATATTTTTAGTCTCTGTCGCCGCTGTTAGGTGGTTTTTTTAGATCTGAAATATGGAGTATTTAATGAAGAAACGAATTTCTATTGGCCAAATAGTGTCTTTTATTTTTGGCGTTGTTCGGGGTATTAGTCTATTGGGAGAGGTTGCTGATTGGGTCGAAGAATTATTCAAATGGAATTGAGTTTTGGTGAGCTA
>NZ_JBFRVM010000104.1:0-26156 GCF_041475145.1 Vibrio sp. 10N.222.49.A3 | reverse complement strand
AAATACAGGCTAGAAATAACAAGATTCTTGGACGTACCATCGCGCCAATCGGCTTTGCTTTGCGCTCAGCCACTTATCACCTCTTCATCAATCCAAAAAGACAGAGACCCGCAGTTAATGAGTGATTGGCTGTATTGCTTCCAGTTGATTGTTTTGTGACGATGTTTAGGCATAGGGCTATGAGAGGTAGTGGACGTAGCTGAACAGATCGTAGGTTCATGATTTAGTTCCACTGAATTACGCAACAAAGCCAATAACAGTAATAGATCAAAACTGCCGAGCTCGGTCAAGATGGTGCCGTTTTTTTACTGATAAATGAACGCTGGATAATACTATTTTAATTATTAAATTGGGGGGCGGAATGACGGATACAATATCGCCTTTCTAAAGTCAGATTTCACTGTTATTTCGTTTTACGAATGGCCCTGAATTCCTAAAAGGTGTGGTGACTTTTTAGTAGTGTGATCCATTTTTCACCCCAACCCCTTTTAATATGGGCGACTTTACCTAATAATATAAAGCCTTAGAGAAAGCACAAATTATGCAAGCGTTTAACGAAGTGGCCCTGTCTCCCTCAATCCAATCCCACACACCACGCTCAACCAAGCGATTAAGCTCTTGAGTGATCGGTTCCGCTACCTTAAAGTCCATATCGGCAACCCAATATGGGAATACATCGGTGGTGTTGTAAATGCTCTCTAGCATCTCTGGTTTGCTTTTGATAAACGCATGTTCACCGTAATTCGATGCACTGTTAAACGCTGTCATGGAGGGTTCCTCAAATAGTGTGTTTGGTTCTTTTGCAATCAACTGGATTGCCTGAATACCCTTAAGACGATGACAAGGCTCAAAAGACGAAGCTTCCTGAGAAATCTTGTGACTAATTTAAATTAATCTCGCATCTCGACCACAATTTCAGTCTTGACCGAGTTCGCGATAAAGCAGTTTTTGTGCGCTAAATGATGCAGTTTGTCGAGCTGTTTGGCAGTTGGTATCTTAATGCCCGAAAACACAATGTCAGGTCGCAGAGTCACCTTAGTGACAGATGAGCGGCCTGATTCATCTTTCTCAAGTACACCAATCGCATCATCCACATAAGAGTCGATCACATACTTCTGCTTTGCAGCAATGCCCAAAAACGTCAGCATATGGCAGCTAGAAAGTGCCGCAATAAAGGCTTCTTCAGGATCAACGTTGGCCTCAACTGAAAACGGCAGTGGCACAACATGAGGAGAAGACGAAGCAGGTACAGTGATACCACCATCGAACTCCCACGTATGAGCGCGACTGTATTGGTTGTCGCTAAAGGCTTCATCTTCCACTTTTTGCCAGCGAATGACCGCTCCATATTCAGACATAATTAATTCCTTTTATATTGTGTAACGACTTAGCGGTCAGCAGGATGATTAACGCCATCATTGGTCACCACATCACCAATATCAAACGGGTTTACCCCTTCCAAACAACCGATGTTAAAACCGTATTCATTTGGGCTTGAGCGGCGTTGGTGATGGGTATAGATACCGCAGTTTGAGCAGAAGTAATGCTTCGCGGTGTTGGTATTGAATTGATAAAGCTTAAGATGCTCAGCGCCTTTCAAAATCTTAATACCATCCAACGCCAAAGAACCCACAATTGCCCCTCTACGACGGCAGATAGAACAGTCACAACGGCGCGGTTTTTCTATTCCGTTAGGTAGGCTGAGCTCTAATTCAACCGCACCACAATGGCAAGTTGCCTTATGAAAAGGTTTGATAACCGTATCTCCGACGATTTTCATTTTTATCTCCAATCACATCCTTATGTTGGTCGTATCATAACCAGTTCAATGTCCTCTGTCCGTAGCCGGGTGTTGAGTTCGAGATATCTGTCATGCGCTGCTTCTCGGCTAATCTAACTAGACTTTTCAACCAAATCGCCAAAGCGTTCAAACAGAAAATCCAAAAACAGCCGGATACGCTTAGGCTGATATTTCTTGCTGATGTACACCACATTCAAATCGGCGCTCGACACCGACATCGCGGTATTGAAGTTTTTCATGTAGCCATTAAGCAGAGTAACAAGGCGTTGGTTATTGATGTCGTCTTGCACATCCAACACCGATTTAAGCGCAATGCCCTCACCTTTTAATGCCCAGTAGCGAATCACTTCGCCATCGTCTGAAAATCGCTTCGGCACAACCGTCACCGACTTCTTCATATCATTGTCTTGGAAGTGCCATGTCTTGAGCTCTTCATTGCTACGCAGCATGGCTAAACAGTCGTGTTCGACCAAATCTTGTGGTGTTAACGGTGTTCCATGTTTAGCAAGATACTCAGGAGAAGCGCACAACACACGTCGGCTTGGTGATAAGCGTCTGGATATCAAACTGCTGTCGACCAGTTCACCATAACGAATCACGATATCCATGCCAGATTCAGCAATGTTCGAGAGGTTATCGTTCAAATACAGGTAAGGAATAACGTCCGGATACTGCTGGCAAAACTCCGAAAGAATAGGAAGAATGTACTGCTTTCCGATGTCTTTTGGCGCGGCAATTTTTAGCGAGCCTTTGACTTCTTTTACGCCATTTTGAATCAGGTTTTCGGCCTCACTGACGTTGTCTAAAATCTCCAAACATGCCTTGTGATACAACTCCCCAGAGTCGGTCAAAGACACATGACGCGTGCTTCGATTCAACAACTTCACACCATATCGCTCTTCCAACGCCTGAAGCCTTGCTGTCATGGTCGCAGGAGAAAGCCCTAACTCTCGCCCCGCCGCAGCTAACCCATGATGCTTAACAATGCTCACGAACATCGTCATATCTGAAAACTTGTCCATCCACCTCTCCTACTATTCAGTTAATCCGAATAATGATTTTATATTTTAGCCAATTATCAAATTTAGTCGAATAAATATAATGAACCATCAGCAAAACACGCAGGAATTCAGAACATGAACAACGAAATTACAAACCAAGAAAAGCACACATTCGTCATCATTGGTGGAACATCAGGTATCGGCAAAGCATTAGCAATGCAATTGAGAAACGAAGACAACACAGTACACATTGCCAGCCGACACACCGGCGTTGATATCAGCAATGAGACATCGGTTTGTGAATACTTCGAATCGATCGGTGCATTTGATCACTTGGTGATAACCGCGGGGTCATACGCTCCCGCAGGAAAAGTGACAGACGTTGCTATCGCAGACGCAAAAGCAGCATTTGATACCAAGTTTTGGGGAAGCTTAAACGTAGCTAAGCACGCCGCACGTTACATGACTCCAAACGGCTCAATCACGCTAACCACGGGCATGCTGTCGCGCAAAGTGGTTGCTGGTACTTACGTAAAAACCGCGATTAATGCCGCACTAGAGAGCGTAACTAAGGTGCTTGCCAAAGAGCTATCACCGATTCGAGTCAACGCCGTCAGCCCCGGCCTTACCATGACTGAAGCTTACAAAAACATGGACGATTCAGCCCGTTCAACCATGTACGACAACGCCAAAAACAACCTACCAGCAGGCAAAGTCGGAGAGGCTAAAGATATTGCAATGGGCTATCTATTCGCGATTAACAACCCATACGTAACGGGGTCAATCATCGACATCGATGGCGGTGCTCTACTCGGCTAACACTCCGCAAAGAAACAAAGAACAATCGTTAGGGCGTGTATGTAAACGTCCTAACAAACAAGAATTAACACAGGTACTTCACTATGAAACCAGAAGCGATCTATAAAGAAAAGATCCCATTCCAAGTTTGGATACTGACACTCGCAGCTTTTGCCATCGGCACCGCTGAGTTTGTTATTGCAGGCATCCTTCCACAAATTGCCACATCCCTTTCGATCACCGAAGGTCAAGCCGGATACCTAATCAGTGCTTACGCATTGGCTATCGTTATTGGTGGCCCGATCTTAACCATCTACCTCGCACGTTTTAACAAGAAGATGGTACTGATTGGCTTAATGGCTTTGTTCATCATCGGTAATATCTTGTCAGCCTTAGCTCCTAGCTACCCACTTCTACTTGCAAGCCGCGTTATCGCAGGCTTAGTGCAAGGCCCTTTCTATGGCATAGGTGCCGTTGTCGCGACCAATTTAGTGTCTGAGAAAATGGCAGGTCGTGCTGTTGGTCAGATGTTTGCTGGCTTAACGCTCGCTAACGTTCTTGGGGTTCCCGCAGGTACTTGGGTGAGCTTGCAATTCGGTTGGCACACCACCTTCTATACTGTGGCGGCACTTGGCACGATTGCGATGATTTCTATCCTGACATCTATCAAATCAACGGGTCACAGCGAAGCGAGAGACATCAAAACTCAGCTGTTGGCGTTCAAAAATCCAATGCTGCTTATCAGCTTGGCGATCACCGCTTTTGCTTGGTCTGGCTTCATGACGCTTTACGGCTACCTTGCACCTATCGCCATGCACATCACGGGTTACGGTCAAGAATCAGTAACTTGGATCTTAGTGATTGTTGGTGTCGGCTTAATCATAGGTAACACCTTGGGCGGACGCTCTTCAGATAAAAACCTAGGCAAAGCTTCAATGTTTTGGGCTGTCGCAATGATCGTGTCATTGGTGGTGGTTGGCCTTGTGGTAGACAACAAAATCCTATTCGTTGCAGCTGCATTTGTCTTTGGTATTGCATCATTTGCGAACGTTCCTGCTATGCAGCTTCGAGTAATGAACCACGGTGGCGAAGGCCAAGAGCTAGCAGCAACCGCGAATATCTCAGCGTTTAACTTGGCCAATGCCTTCGGTGGCTTCTTAGGCGGCATGGTACTCGACAGCCAACTAGGCGCAGGAATGATTCCATTCGCAGCCGTTGTTGTCCCAGTGATTGGTTTGTTGCTTATTGCAAAAGCCAACTGAGCTGAAAAGCCACAAAACGACTCTATCTTCAGCCCTGCGGAATCGAAATAGTGACCACCGCACGCTAAATCAATCAACACATGACCGACACAAGGTAAATACCATGAGCAAATTATTCGAAACAGCAGAACTCAAAGATCTAGAACTACAAAACCGTGTGGTTATGGCGCCCATGACACGCGCTCGTACAAGCCAACCTGGAAACGTGCCAAATGAAATGATGGCGACTTACTACCAACAACGAGCGAGTGCTGGACTCATCATCACTGAAGCGACACAAATCTCAGATGACTCTCAAGGATACTCATTCACACCCGGCGTTTACACACGCGAACAAGTGGAAGGTTGGCAAGGTGTCACCTCTGCCGCTAAAGAACAAGGCGCTGCGATATTCTGCCAACTATGGCATGTGGGGCGCGTGTCTCATCCAACCTTCCAAAAAGGTGAACTGCCAATCGCGCCTTCGGCACTGGCTCCGGTAGAAACTCAGGTTTGGATCTCTGATGAGAATGGAAACGGAAACATGGTGGATTGCATTCAACCAAGAGAAATGACCCAAGCAGACATCGATCGTGTTGTTCAAGATTTTGCTCACTCAGCGAAAAAAGCACTCGAGGCAGGGTTCAACGGAGTGGAAATCCACGGTGGTAATGGCTACCTCATCGATCAATTCCTAAGAACCAATTCAAATAAGCGCACCGACAACTATGGTGGCAGTCGTGAGAACCGACTTCGCTTTCTAATTGAAGTCGTGGATGCGGTAATTGAAGCGATTGGTGCTGACAAAGTGGGCGTACGTTTAGCCCCATTCATCACCTTCAAAGACATGAACTGCCCAGACATCGTACCAACGATTTTAGAAGCGTCAAAGGAACTGCAAGCTCGAAATATCGCTTATCTGCACCTATCAGAAGCCGATTGGGATGACGCGCCTGTGATACCTGAAAGCTTCCGTGTCGAACTAAGAGAGTTGTTCTCTAACACCATCATCGTTGCTGGCAGCTACACACCAGAACGCGCCGAAGAAGTGTTAAGCAAAGGCTACGCCGATCTCGTCGCATTCGGTCGCCCATTCGTTGCTAACCCAGATCTAGTTTCACGCCTACAAAACGGCAGTGAACTATCCGATCTCGACGGCGCCACTCTGTTCGGCGGCAACGAAAAAGGCTATACCGATTACCCAGCGTTGTAGTGGATTTTGAAGTGCTAACAATGCCTTAAGTTTTCTTTCAGGCAAAAGAAAGGCTCGCGTGACTAGTGCGAGCCTTATGCAGTTTAGGGGGTAAACCACAATCTGATATTAATTTGGGTAATTATTTAACTTATGAGCCAGTATGCACCTGTGCGCATTGATGTACTATTTTTATATGATTCATCGCGATAAATCAATCGATAAAAGTTAGAGTTTGGTCAATTTAAACCATACAGATTGAAATAATTTAGCGATCTACATCTCGAAAATCATCATAAAACCCATAAAAATCAGATCTATAGGCTTCTCATTTGCCAGTAGCCTTCACCATTGGTCGAGAGTTGGCTGTGTAAATAATCAAGCGTATCTGCGACTATTCCTGAAATGCCTTGTGGTGGGTTGAATAACAACAAACCACTGCCGATTAGGCGATCATCACCCTTAGGGTCTCGAAGGCGAAGCTCCGACTTAATCGGACTTGGCAGCAAACCATCTTTCACTGCAGTAACACAGTGATTCAGAATCAGTGAGCTCTTGTCATCCGTGTAAAGCGGGTACCAAATTAGTGCAGATACCTTATCAGATTGTTGATACGCCTTAACCAAGGCATCGATCACCGCGAGATATTCAGAATCGGTTTCATAGGGAGGATCGATAACAATCAGGTGATGATTATCGTGTTTTGCTACATCATCAGGCAGCGCTTTGAGCCCATCACCTGCGGTAATAGTGAGCTTGCTTGAAACATCAAAGTCACGTTGTAACTTCTCAATGTTAGTTTGCAGTAAATCAGCTTCATCTTGCTGAATGTCTGAAAAATAGAAACTATCTTGGCTGCGGCCTTGTTGGTAAGTGATGGCTGCTGAGCCCGGATAGAGAGAGATAAGTTGATTCGGGTTGTAGTATTCCAGCACCGACATAAAAGAAGCGAATGCTGGAGGAAGATAAGCTTTGTTTCGCCACAAGTACCCGACCCCTTCAGCGAATTCACCGGCGTGATTGCTTGGCGCTGTAGTGAGGTCATAACACCCTGTGCCTGAATGCGTGTCGATAACATTGAGGCGAGAGTGTTGCTGCATTAATGATTTAACCAGTGCACTCAATACTGGATGCTTGAGTGCATCACCGTGGTCGCCTACATGACATTGATGTCGATATTCCATTCCCTTGCCTCATTTCTACTGACGTCATATAAACATACTTCATATAATGAGGGCTTGCCTGCTCAATCCATTGTTTTTTGAAATAGCCTCTCTTTTAACTAACTGACTGACTCTTATAAAAAATAAAGCCCTTCGTCTTGCTACAAACGAAAGGCTTTGCTGAACTCACTCGTTAGTCAATGAGGACTAAGGCTGAGCGCTATCCAATTAGAAGACTTAAGCAATCAGGAAACTAAGGATACTCACCCTCAACTTCTACTACTGGTTTCACCTGATAGTGACAAGGCTGCAATCCAAGTAATTTAGGTAGGGTGATGCCTACTGAAATAGAGGACCACGTACCGCTGACAATACCCACAACGAGTGCAATAGCGAAACCTTGCAGTGCCGCACCACCCAGTAGCCAAAGCGCAGATACGGTGATTAGCGTCGTTCCTGAAGTCACCATGGTGCGTGAGAAGGTCGCTTTAACTGATTCGTTAAGCAGGTTGTCAGTATCACCGTTTGGATTGCCGCGCAGCATTTCACGAACACGGTCAGCAATGATGATCGAGTCATTCAATGAGTAACCCAAAATCGCCAACACGGCCGCTAATACAGTCAGGTTGAACTCAAACTGAGTAAAGGCGAACAAACCTAAAATAAGCGTCACGTCATAGATGATCGCGGCAAGCGCACCCAGAGCCAAACGCCATTCAAACCGTACACTCAGGTACAGCATGATCATTAGGAAACACACCAATACCGCCAAGCCACCTTGGTCAACCATGTCTTGACCCACTTGAGGCCCAACCACGCTGCTGTTAAGCACTTTTACTTGGTCACTTACCGATGACAAAGCATCCACTAAGTTTGGTTGTGGGGCGTCTGTCAGTTGGCTGTAACGAATCGTCCAGCGATCCTGCTCTGCCATACCGACCACTTGAACGTCTTGTTGGAAAGCCGTGTCGAGCTTGGTTTTTAACGCATCTTTGGTTACTTGATCAGAGAGTTGAACCTCGGCAACCACACCGCCAGTAAAGTCCAAACCCCAGTTAAAACCTTTCACTGCCACCAGCATCACAGAGCTCATGAACAGCACAATAGAAATCACAGACATCACCTTACGAAGGCGAGTCATATTGCTATTTGAAAAATAGCGGTCTGAAATAGTCATTTTTGAAGTACTCATGCTTAAATCCTTACATCGTGGCGTTGGTCACGCCCCCAAACCAAATTGATGATCGCTCGTGAAGCAAAAATACCCGTAAACATACTGGTTAGAAGACCTAAGCCCAGTGTCAGAGCGAAGCCCTGAATCGGTCCATTACCAATGGTATATAGAGCCACAGCAACGATCATGGTGGTGACGTTAGCATCGAAAATTGACGAGAATGCGCTATCGAAACCACGATCGATAGAGCTAGCAAAGCTGCGCCCTTCTTTCATCTTGTCTCGAATACGCTCGAAGATAAGCACGTTGGTGTCCACCGCCATACCAACGGTCAGTACTAAACCCGCAATACCCGGCAGAGTTAACACCGCACCCGGTAGCAGCGCAATCAAACCAAACAATGTGGTCATGTTAACCACCAATGCACAGTTCGCGACCCAACCTAAGCGGCGGTACCATAGCGCCATAAACGTTAGCGTAAGGCCAAGGCCAAGAGCCAAAGCAGCAAAGCCGTTGGTTACATTTTCAGCACCCAAAGATGGGCCAATAGTACGTTCTTCAATGATGGTCACAGGCGCAGTCAATGACCCCGCACGCAACAGTAACGCAAGCTCTTGTGCGTCTGCCAAGCTGCCAGCGCCTGTGATTCTGAAGCGGCTACCCAGTTGAGATTGGATGTTTGCCACACTAATCACTTCGCTGTCTTGCTTGCTGTTGCCCGCTCTATCACGGCTGTATTCGCTGTACACCGTTGCCATTGGCTTACCGATGTTATGACGTGAGAACTCAGACATTTTCTTACCACCAGAAGAATCCAGCGTAATGTTGACTTCTGCACTGCCCATCTCACCAATGCCACTGCGAGCATCGATAATATGCTCGCCACTCAACACTGCCTTGCGGTCGACTACCACACGGTTGCCGTCTGAATCTTTCAGGGTTTGAGTACTGCGAGTGGCATTGTCGTACACCGAATAGAACGCCAAAGATGCCGTTGCACCAATCACGTCTTTCGCAGCTGCAGGGTCTTGTACACCCGGCAACTCGATACGGATACGGCTTTCACCTTGGCGTTGAATCGATGCCTCCGTGATGCCTAGCTCTTCAATACGGCTGCGCATGATTTGCAGGTTTTGTTGAACCGTAAGGTTGCGTAGCGTTCTTTGCTCTTCTTCAGACTGAGTTAACGTTAGCGACTTGTCTGAGCGGTTACGTAGCCATTGTGGGAACTCTTGACGAATCAGCTTCTGGGCTTTTTCGAAATCGGCGTCGGTACGGAAATCAAACTGAACTTGGTTGTTCACCACTTTACCGCGGGCATAACGCACTTCGCTGGTGATCTCGTCGACCATCGCTTGAGCTTGCGCGTGATAAACCGGCTCCATATCCACTTCTAATAAGAACTGCACACCACCACGCAAATCAAGGCCTAACTGAATCGGCGCAAAACCCATGTCTGTTAGCCATTTAGGTGCTGCTGGTTCCATCGCTAGCGCAACCGTCGCGTTATCCAATAGGCGCTCATTCAGCACCTCTTTGGCTTTCGCTTGTTGTTCAGCATCTTCTAAGATCACGACTAAACGTTTGTCTTTTTGAAATGCAGATTTGGCTTGGATGCCTTCGCTCGCAAGGTATTGAGTAATTTGAGTCGCATCGATTGTCTGCTCAGAGCGATTGCTGATTTGAACCGATGCATTCTCGCCATACCAAGAAGGTAAAGCACTCAGAACCATGATGATAATGGTGGCGATAAGCACCGCGTATTTCCACTTTGAATAGTGGTTGATTTGTTTTCTTGGAATGCATTTTTTCACAGTCAAGATCTCTTCTTTTTACCAATCACCGTAAATACGTGCTCAAAAATAGCACCGGAAAAAAGCAGTGAACGAGCATTTTAACCGGCTAGGTTGACCAGTTATTTACTACGATTGGTATAACTAATGTTTTGCGAACACGATCGATAGCTGGAACCAGAACAAGCTGATTGAACGGTAGTGATGCTAAAGCTGATGTCGCTATGTTTGTCTTGGTTAACTGGCGAGTTCAATGGGCACTAGGCGACCATCGATACGACCAATTTAGGGTCAAACGATTAGCTAAGAAGTTCTCGGAAATGCGAGTATTGGATGTTGCCCTCTTTCCACCCCGAAAGCCGGGAAGACGGAGAACTCACAATACTGGTCCAGTGCAGCTTGGAATCCAACAACGGCGTGTTGAAGAGCAGGGAAGCCAGTATTGAGGGGGGAGAGAAGTCAATCAGTAGATGATAAGCAGGCTCAAGATCGGCCACGCTTTCTTGCTCGTTACTGAGCATACGTCTGAAGTTTGCAGCTTGGAGGCTCGACTCAGTGTCGTGATAGTTGGAACTGTCACCAGAAGGATCGGTGCCAAACTGAGCTTTGTTGCACTCGAAGTAGCTCGACGGGTTATCCGTAGCGGCTTGTTTACACTGTTTTATCGAGGAAGATTGTTCATTCTGTGAAGATTGCTCTTGAGCCGAATGAATTTGAAATGGCTTAGAAGGGAACGAATAGCCGTTAGAGTTCACTAAGCCAAAGCTCAGTAAAAACAACATTAAGACTAATCGGGTACCTAATTTAAGCAATCTAATATCCAAACAACATTCTCGTAGATCGTCAATCTACAATACAAATGAAACGCTGTCTTGATTTAAAACATTTTTTTAGAAAATGATACGATGCAACCGATTAGGCACTCACGGCATTTAGATTTATATACCTCAAAAAGAGCTCAACAAAGCTTGGTGCATAGATATTATGAATGGTGTAAAAACAAGAAAGCCAAGCGGTGTGCGCTTGGCTTTGGGTTAAGTGTTTCTGTCTGCTTTAGGCTTTAGGCTTTAGGCTTTAGGCTTTAGGCTTTAGGACGCATGATGTTCTTAACCTTACGGCTATTTTCACCAAAGATGCGTTGGACAAGTTGATTCATATCTTCACGAGAAATTGAGTTAACCGTCGCTTTCACGTTAAACAAGGCTTCTACACCATAGTCGTGCAAAAGATAACGAGACACGAACCATGCTTGATCAACAACACTAGTATCTAAAGGCGTAAAGTCCGCTTCTAGTTGCTTGCCTGCCGCTCTAATCTCATCATTTGATACGCCCTTCAGAAGGTCTCCAATCACTTTATCAATCGCGACCTCTATCTTATCGGCATTTTTAGGGTCGATCAGCGCACCAATAAACCAGTCATGGCTTGTATCACCATCTTGCGATACACAGTAAGCATAAGGTGAGTAATCTAGACTTAAATCTTCACGTATGTACGCGTCTAAACGAGTAACAAGCAGGCGTTGCAGCATGTCTTCCATAAAGATATCTTTCGCCGTTTGCCCTCTTACTATTCCAGTTTGCTCGGAAGGCTCCGCAATGACTCTTAGCATGTACTCAGTGCTATTAGCCGTGTTGACCGACAAATCAATACGCGCTTTAGATGGGTGCTTGTACGCGACGTTAAAGTCAGGCACAACGGCTTTTTCCAATGGAATAGAAGCCAAGTACTGGCGAACCAGAGGTTTCAGTTCACTTGGATCAATGTCGCCCACAATAACCAGCTGATTATTTCGGAATTGACCAAACAACTGCTGATGAACGCTCTTTATCTCTTCAACAGAAACCGTTTCCACACTTTTACTATCGAGCAACACATGATCACTGTCCGCTTGATAGGTATTTTGGTTCATTGCATATCCGAACTGACCAGTAGGGCTTGCTAAGTAAGAATCTCGATTTTGAATGAATTCTTGCTTAACCGCCTCCAGTTGCTCTGGCGATACCTTGACTGATGTAACGATCGCGTTGAGTGCAGCAAAAGTTTCCGCTAAGCCATTACTGGTAAGCTTAAATTCGACGCCATGGTGAGTAAAATCGATAAACGGATAAACCTGAATATCTTCACGATCCAAATGCGCATTAAGCTCCGTTCCTGAAAAACTGCCAACACCACTTCTACCGATAGCAGCAAGAGCTAACTCTGACGCTGGATATAACTTAGGATCGAGTGCTGCCATACCACCTAAGCTTGTGTAATAAATACCTATGTCATCGCCTGCAAGATAGTCACGCATATACCACATATCGATACCATTGCTAAGCGTCCACTTTTGAACATATGGGTCTACATACATCTGTTCCACTAACTCAATATCGCCTTGCGAACTAGGAACAGCAAAAGCACTGCTGGTCACCGAAAACAACGGTTTGACACCCTTTTCGCTATAAGTTGCTTTCAAGCTCTCGATGGCTTGGGTAACCGCAACTTTATCTTCACTTTCATTCATACCAACCACTACGAAATAGTCGCTAGAAAGCAAAGCCTTAATATTGGCATTAATCACATCAAGATCGAGATTTGCGACAAACTCTTCAAGGCTCGCTTCATAGTCTCGTTGTGATTGCACGATTTGTTCGTTCACTAAAGCCGTCGCTTTCTGGTTAGCGTGCTGTACGCTGTCCATATTGTCCCAATCGATCTCAACATTATCGAGTAAGTCTTGATAATAATGCTGTTCGCTAATTATCTCATTTTCAGAGACGCCATAATCACGCAGAGATGCCAATGTGGCGATTAGCTCCTTTTGAGTCACCTCACGAGCGCCGACAGGAAAGCCAACATCCACCAATGAATAGCGCTGATATTCCATAGAATAATGTTTGGAACTTATCCATTGAGTTGGCAAAGCCGCATCATTGAACTTGGTATTAAGTCGCTGCCTGATCAGTTGTTGTGCTGTCTCATCAAGCCAAAGTTGATGCTGTTGCGCGCGAGTGTCTACCGCACTTGCCCCTCGGTTGATCATCAAAGAGATACTTGGCGCTTCCGATTCTGCATACTCAATATAATCACCTTCATTAAAGGTGGTAATTCTTTGTTTTACTGGCTTGGGAGTTTGTCCTCGCTGCCAATCTGAAAACTTCTGTTCAATTAATGGAATGACGGTTTTTGTGTCAATGTCACCGGAGACAATCACCTCAACGTTCTGAGGTTGATACCAAGTCTGATAAAAGTTATTTAGCCCTTGGGAAGTCGCGCTGAGTACAGACTCTTTAGTACCAAGTGCATCTTGGCCTTCATACTGACCACCCTCAATGAAGTGGTCTAAAAACTGTTCTGCGAATGGCTTGTCGTCTAAGCGTGCATAACGGAACTCACCAAGAATCACACCTTTCTCTTTTTCGACTTCTGAACTTGATAGGTCCAGAGCATCACCAATGTCTCGCATCCACGTCAGGGCAGACTGTAATTGGACATTGTCAGGTAAATCTAATTGATACACAGTTTCTTGGTAAGAAGTGTAGGCATTGATATCAGCGCCAAAGCTAGCGCCTGCATCTTCGAATAGACGAATCACGTCATTTTGAGAGAAATTTTTACTGCCATTGAATGCCATGTGCTCCAAAAAGTGCGCATAACCTTCTTGTTGGTCAGTCTCTTGGAACGAACCCGCGTGCACAACTAAACGAACAGATACGGATTCTTCATGATCTGGATAAACGTGGTAGGTAAGGCCATTTTCTAGCTGACCTGATGTCCATGCCGGATCCGGCTGGATTAAGGTTTCGGTGATACTTGATGTTGAACTACAGCCAACCAAGGTGAGGCATACAGCCGCCGCTAAATAATATGTTTTCATAACAACCTCTTAATGTCATTCATCGACAATATACAGATTGAGTTAACGATTATTATTTAATATTGAACCGGATGAGTATCTTTGTGATCTAGATCTTTATTTTATAAATTGCACTCAGTTATATAAGGCGCAAATTACGAGCATTTAAAAGTCAGTAACTAGTTTAAAAGTGACAAGCTTGAAAGTGATGAATTAAAAAGTAACGAGTTTAAAGACTAACCCTAACCCAAATAAAAAAGCCAAATGACGGTGCATTTGGCTTAGGTTCGATATCTTAGATTTAAGGTTGAAAGCGACTTTTCTACAAGGTCACTCTCTCAATGGGCTTAACTTTTTGGCCTTAACAAGTTCTTCAACTGGTAGCTGTTATCTCCAAAAATTTCTTTAGCATACTCCGTCATATCTTTACTAGAAATTGAATCTGTCGTTCCCTGTAAGTCAAACAGTGCCTCAACACCGTAGTCATGAATTAAGTAACGTGAAATAAACCAAGCTTGTTGAGTAGGCTTATATTGAAGTGGCGTGAGGTCAGCCACTAGCTGTTTAGCAGCGGTTCGAGTCTCATCTTCAGAAATGCCTTTAACGGCTTCAGCAATAACTTTATCAATCGCCTGTTCAACCTGATCTAAGTTTTCAGGGGCTGTTAAGGAGCCCACCAACCAGTCGTAACTTGGCTCACTGTCTTGAGCGACCGAATACACGTAAGGTGCATAATCCAAGCCTAACTCTTCACGAACATAAGCCGTTAGGCGACTCGACAATACGCGCTGCAGCATATCATCCATAAACACATCTTTTGCTGTTTTATCCCGAGCTTGCTGGGAAATTACACGCAGCAAGTACTGACTGCTGTCTTCATTGTTGATCGATACATCTATTCGCTCTTCTGAATCCGTTTTATAAGCCACCTCATAATTAGGAGATTCAACCGCTTCTAGTGGCAATGAAGCAACATATTGGCGTACGAGGGGCTTAATTTCAGATGGCTTAATATCAGCAACGATGACAAGCGTATTGTCTCTTAACTTCTGAAAGAGTTGATGCTGTATATCAAGTATATCTTGAGGTGTAACAGCTTCAACATCTTCACTTTCCAACATGATATGACGACTACTATCTTGATAGCTGTTGCGATTCACCATCTGGGTAAACTGTCCCAATGGGGTTTCTAGGTAGGCAGTACGACCTTGCGTGAATTCAGACTTCACTGCCTCAAGCTGATCGCTGTCGATTTTAGGTTCGGTCACAATGGTATACAGTGCAGCCAAGCCTTCTGCGAGCGTCTTCTTCTTAGTGTTTATTTCCAACCCGTGATGAGTGAAGTTAATGAAGGGGTAAATTTGGATGTCTTTACGTTTCAAATGGGAATTTAATTCCGAGCCACTGAATTTACCAACGCCACTGCGATTCGAAGCTGGAATTGCCACCTCTAGCGCAGGAAATAAAGAAGGATCTAGGGCTGACTTACCACCTTCACTGGCATAATAAACGCCAACATTATTACCCACCTCAGGGTTTCGTAAATACCAAACCTCGATACCATTGCTCAATGTCCATTGCTGTAAGTTAGGATCCTCACTCACCTGAATTTGTTTCACAATGTCGCCTTGAGATTCTGGCACGCTAAACGCAGAACTTGCGGTAACGAGCAGTGGTTTGTTACCCGTCTTTTTATAGGCTTTTCTGACATCTTTTAGCTCATTCTCCATGGCTTGAAGATCTTCCTTAGAAGATAAACCTAACCCCAAAATGTAAGGGCTAGAAAGCAAATCATCTAAGTTATCATTCACGGCCTCGAGATCCGTATTCGCAAGAAACGTTTTCAAACTCGACTTATAATCAAGCTGTGATTGAACGGGTTGGTTAATCACCAATGCTGTCGATTTACCATCAGCATGAGCCACAGCATCCATTTGATCCCAGTTTAGTTGAATATCGTCAAGGTTTGCTTGGTATTGCTGAAGCACACTCGCCAACTCATATTCACTTACGCCATAATCACGCAAAGAGGCGAGAGTAGAAACAAACTGCTGCTGACTTTGCTCTCGGCTACCAACAGGAAAACTGACCGTAGTAATCGAATACCTTTGGTACTCTAATAAGTAGGGTGTTGAAAAAACCCACTGCACAGGTAACGCAGCGTCAACAAAGTCAGAATTCAACCTTTGTTGGATAAGTTGTTGAGCAATATCATCTAACCAAAGCTGATGTTGTTGCTCATGGCTCTGTGTCACTCTTTCCCCACGATCAATGACTATCCCGATGCTCGGAGGCTCGACACCAGATCCATACGCCACAAAATCTTGAGTATTGTAATCCACTGACGTGTTCTTCACGGGAACCGGTGTTGTGCCTCTTTGCCAATCAGAGAAAGTGTCTTCAATCAAAGGGATCACTTCTGCCAGTGTGATATCACCAGAGACAATCACTTCAGTTAACTGAGGTTGATACCAAGTTTGGTAATAGTTCTTTAATTCTTGAACATTCGCATTAGAAACGGATTTTTTATTGCCGATGGGATCGTTACTTTGGTAAGTCGTCCCTTCAATCAGATGATCGTAGAACTTAAACGAGAGGGGCTTATCTTCAACTCGCGTGTATCGAAATTCCCCAAGTATCACACCTTTCTCTTTTTCAATTTCAGCTTCGGACAGCAATAAACCATCGCCAATGTCTCTAAACCAAGCCAGCGCTTTATCTAGGTTCTTATTGTCAGGCAGATCTAATTTATAGAGGGTTTCTTGGTAAGAGGTATAAGCATTTAAGTCTGCACCAAAGCTGGCACCAGATTGCTCAAATAGCTCGACCACCTCATTTCCTGAAAAGTTCTTGCTGCCATTAAACGCCATATGCTCAACAAAGTGGGCGTACCCTTTCTGTTGTTCGCTCTCTTGCAAAGATCCGGCATGCACGAGTAAGCGTACCGAGACCGGTTGTTCTTGGTCAGGGTAGACATGGTAGGTTAATCCGTTATCTAACTCTCCTTTGACCCAGTATGGATCGGATTTCAATAACGTTTGTTGTTGAGGAGTAGAGCTGCAACCTAGCAATGTGGAGCTCAATACGACGACTAAATAGTATGCTTTCATAACGATCTCTTTGAAGGGCTTTCCTCCAATATATCCGATCGCAATAGCATAATAATTTTATATAAATTCAGTCATTTAAATTTTGAGAGACAATCTGAACATGCATGAAACTGTCAACTTTATAAATTACACAAGCTGATAGTCATAGGTTATAGATCGGGTGATTTCACATCCCTTAAAACTGATTTATTAAATTCCCTTAAACAGGTTTCTCACATCCCTTTAAAAAGAGCTTGCGAGGCACGGCTGATCGGTAACTTCTCTCCTGACACATAAGCCGACATCTGACCGGACAGCCCTTTCTTCACCTTATCAATAGCGGATACTTTAACCACCACCGAGCGGTGGATCTGCCAGAACTCATCAGGGTTAAGCTGCGCTATCAACTCTTTTAGTGACACACGAAGAATAAACTCCTCTAGCGAGCCGCCTTGGCCCTTTTTAAATATAGACACGTACTTGCCTTCCGCTTTGAAGTAAGCCACATCATCGACTGCGATTAGGTGGATGTCTTCCCCAACACTGGCTTTGAGCCACGTTAGATGTTTCTTCTGCTGTTGGTAAAGGGGCTGCGATAGATAAGGAGGCTGCGTTTGCTGTGACGTCGATTGTGATAACTGTTGAAGTTGAGCCATTAACGCCGTGATATCGGGCTGTTCTGGCGTAATACCTGATTGTGTTTGATTGCTCGACAGACGTACTTGAACCTTCTGACAGGTAGCGAGTAGACGCTCTTCGTTGATTGGCTTCAGCAGGTAATCCATAGCATTGTATTCAAAGGCTTTAACTGCGTATTCGTCATAAGCCGTAATGAACACAATCAATGGCGGCGAATCTAGCTTGTTGAGTTGTTTCGCTAGTGATATTCCATCCAGCTCAGGCATACGAATATCGAGAAAAGCCACGTCGGGCTTAAGCTGCTGAATACTCTGCATCGCCTCCAAACCGTTTTGTGCCTTACCGACGATCTCTAACTCCGGCCAAACCTCAGCCAAACTCTTGTCGAGATGGTGCCTTAACAGTGCTTCATCGTCTGCGATAATCGCCGTTACGCTCGGCTGTATTGCTGGGTTGTTCATGGTTAGTCCTTTAAATTCACACTGTAAATCGTCTATTTTTCGTCACTGTTCTGTGCTTTCTGGTCTGTAATTCTAAGCGGCTGCGTCAGTCAGTGGTAACAAGATCGTAGAGACTACCCCTCCCTCAGCTTGTTCAGTAATCGTTAGGCTCGCCTTATCGCCATAAAGGGTTTCAATTCTTTGACGAATATTGCTTAACCCAACACCATGCCCCGTATTCGCAGAGGGCGTTTTCAACCCAGCGCCATTATCAGCCACTTCAATTTTTAGCTGCTGGGATTGTTGAGTAATACGAATATTCACTTGGCCACCAGCGGCTTTGGGTTCAATACCGTGTGTGAGTGCATTCTCGACCAAGGGTTGAATCAAGAACGGTGGAATCACCTGCAATTCACTAATCTCGTGTGTTTCAATCGAGAACGTTAAGCGCTCCCCCAAGCGTATCTTTTGGATATTAAGATAAGCGTCTAACAAGTCGACCTCTTGTGCGATGGTCGATTGCTCGGTGCGGCTGTTTTTCAAAGTCACACGCAGCAAGTCAGTCAACTTTTCGAGCATCAGTTTAGCTTTAGCGCTATCACTCTCAATCAACACATTGATGGTCGCAAGTGTGTTGAACAAGAAGTGCGGTTCAATTTGGCTTTGCAGTTGCTTAAGCTGACTCAGCACCACAACCTTCTCTTGATCGGCCTGACGACGCTTGGCCACTTCCAATTCGTTATCAGCGCGTAGTTGTTGCTCTCGGGTATAGAAGTAGTAATAACAAACCGAACAGAAGATCACACCGAGCAAGACTACGGATTTAAGGTCAGAGATATTGGCTCCAAAATATCCGTTCAACCAATAGTGCGCGTTCAAGGTACCAAAGGTCATCGCGAACACCATTGAGATACCCACTTCAAGCGTTCGTGATGTCCTCTTGAACAACTTCACTAGGATGAAAGAAGAACCCACTGCGCTGTAACCAAAACCAAAACTGATCGCGAGGTTAACCACAAGGTCTCCGCCCCAAATCGTTTGAGTGGTGATAGCAATGACGAAACAAAACAGAGTGGTCAGCGTGAAGCTTTTAATCCATGAAAACTGACTGTTTGAAGAAGTGTTCATTAAAATCGTCCTTTGATATTTAAAAGAATCATATGACTATCGGGTAAGTTGGCGTAAGCAGAATCACTTTTACCGCCTAGAAAGCGTGCAGCAAGTTCCAAATCCAACGATGAATGGCCATTATCTAACGCCTGATAGTTGAGCCACTGGGTAGCAATAAAGCCGCCGTCTTGAGGAGACAACATGACGTCGAATGTCGGCGTGATATCTTCGAGCCAGCCATGTGTCGAATCCAAAGACCAGTGAAACATAATGTTGTGTTGAACCAAATTGGCGTGTTGATAACCTCGCGCGTAAGAACCGGCCAGTGATGCTGTCATCGGATTAACCGACAAAGACTCGGCACTTTCTATTGCGCTTTGCCACTCAGAATTACTCCACGCTCGGCTATCAAACCAGTATTCCAACACCACATTGTGGCCGGTGTCATTGGCCCACGTAAGTCCTGCCAACGCCTGATAAGCCTCGCCCTGCTCTTCAAGATAAACCGGTTTAAGCATTGAATCAGGCTGGCTGTATCCAAGGCTTTGTCGTTGATAGACCACCGAGCCGTGAAACTCCCACGCGAGGTTTAATACCGACACTAAACTCGCCCCAAGTAAGCCGTGACGTACATCGTCATAATAAGCGACCCACTGATACTCATGGTCACCCACTAGGTTGTAACGACGTAACCCAAATCCTTGTTGCTGGTTCTGCTTTTCGAATTCATTTACGTCTTGAGAAGTCCATGACGAATCGCTGTAAAGCAGTGTCCATTCTCCCGTCATATCGAACAGTGACGCCGAGGCCACACCCGCGCCCTCTTCTGCGACAATGCCTACCGGGTTTTGTCGATAAGGCTTGATGATGTCTAAAGGTCGGTAGCCATAACCCACGCCCCAATCAAGGCGAACCTTGCCGAGCGTGACATCAAGATAGTAGTCACCGAACGCTGAATTCGACAGCTCAACTCCACCTTGCCAGAACAACTCACGCACAATGAATTCCGATTCGAAGCTCGCGTCTTGTTCTTGAGGGTTATTGCTTAGAATATCATTGGCTTTCACTGCAAACAGACCAAGCCAATTGCCATATCCAACCTCAAGATCCAGCAAGCCATTGAATGACTGACGATTATTAGATGGTAAGGGGCTGAATGGCGACTCTCGCGATTCAACGGCTTCTGCACTGAGTTGCCAATCCCACGCCAAGTTCAGATCGTCCGCTTGAATCGTGTTACTCACACAAGACAAAGCAAGCAAAGTAGCGATTGAAGACTTGATGTGGAATCGGCGATTGGAAGCTTTCATGACACCCACCTAAAGCCCAGACACACTGTTACGCGATAAGTAAGCAGGGTTGTAGTATTTGTCTTCCAAGCTTTGTTCAATCACTTCGCGATACTCAATCACGGTTTTCTTGCTTGGTTGAATCTTATCGAGCAAGGTCATCGACACAACGGTTGGTAATCCATCTCGCACGCCTTCGGTAAACCACGCTTGCTTCGCCAGTTTTCCCGAACGCAGATACATATCCGCTTTAACTGGGAATGCTCGATCTGCCGTTAACCACAGATCAATCGATTGATAGCTGGCACCCTTGGTTTTCGCCGCAAGCTTTAGGTGATGGGTATTTAGTGTCTCGCCAGTCGGCATCTCAACCTGTTGCTCGGCAACCCACTCCCCTTGGTAGTCTTCGCTCCACGTCAGCGTCGAGATATCCCCTACCGAGGCTTCGCCCAATAGCTTTTGCATCGGTGTGATACGAATTGGTCGACGAGATTTCGGCATCAACAACCAATAGTTATCTTCAATCATCAGCATCTTTTGCCCAGTCTCGACGGCTGATTTAAAGACCACTAGTGACTCTCGGTTTGGCCTTGTGTAGACGTTGTATTCACGGGTTTTGTCCAGTTGCTCGTCTTGATACAGCGCCACCACAGACACTACCTTAGAGGCTTGTGCGCTGTTCAAGCGGTAGCTATCTGCCTTGGCGATCATCTCAGTGACTTGTTGTGAATCGACTGCCCAGCTTGGTGTCGATGCTAGAACCAAAACCAATACAGAACCTAAAACAGTGAGTAAACGAGTAAATTTATACATAAACCAGCGCCTCCGTGATTGGCTTATTCACGCCTTTGCGAGCAGAGAAATAAGCAGCCAACAAACATATCGTCAGCACACCTAAAGTGGCGTAACCAACTAATTCCAATGAGAAGTAAATATTGAGTGGGTAGCCCTCGGTTCTGCCGGGAGGTGGCGGCATTTGTATATCAACCACCAGCAGTAACACCGACACTAAACCACTCACTAACGCGCCGATCGCGCTGCCAATCACAGCCAGTAATCCCGCCTCTTTTAAGAAGCCCACCACGATTTCAGAGGGGTAACTGCCAAGTGCCGACAAGGTGCCAATTTCACGAGTGCGCTCGGTCACCGACATGGTCATAGTGTTAAACAGCGACACGAACACCACCAACGCCATCACAGCGCCCATGATGCCGAAGATCCGGTCGTAAAGATCTTTAACCTTGGTGTAGAAAAACGCGCGATCTTGCCACGGAGTGATCTCGATCTCTGTGCCTTGATCGTTTTGGCTAGCGCTATTTCGATCTAAAGCAGTTTGGATACGCTGTTGAACGGTCGAGGTCTTGTTGGTTTCAAATAGGAACACCGACAAGGTACTGACTTTGTCTGAGGCCAAAAGCTCTTGAGCAGTGGTGATATGAACATACAGTTGACGCTTATCCAGCTCAGGCACCCCTGTCGAGTAGATGCCCTGCACCTTAAAATCAAAGGCATTCAAAGCGCCATCACTAGTAGTCGCAAGCAGTGTAACCCAATCACCAACGGCAACTTTGAGGTTACGAGCAAGGTCAGTTCCCAGCATCACTTGTGGCTCTTGGCTGTCGTATCTTGGAGATCTCACATCCGACAGGGTTTGCCCGCTGCGCACATCAAGGAATGGTCCTTTCATGTCGAACTCACGCTCATTAACGCCCGTTCCCATAAAGATGGTCGACTTACTGCCGTTAGAAACCAAGCCGCTGAAGTAGACTCGTGGTTGAACGCCACGCACATCACTGTCACCAATAATGCTCTTGGTGAGCGCTTGAACATTATCGAGACCATTGCTCAGCGGCATGTCTTCATCTTGCTCAAAATAACCCGGTGTGCTCAAAGTAAGATGACCAGTATCGCGCGCGGTCGATTCCCTTAAGGATTCGTAGGTGTAAAGCCCATAGCCACCCGCACTGGTGAGTGCAAATACGGCAATCGCGATGATCAAGACCGACAACAAACTACGGCGACCATTTCTTAATAGATTAAGCCACGCTAAGCGAACCGACGTAGGAACCAGAACAGTGCTCAACCCTTGTGTTAGCTTGCCCATGAGATCGCCTCCGTTGCTGTAGTTTGCGGAGCCAGTTGGCCATCGATTAACTCAATCACTCGGTCACAACGCTGCGCCATTCTTGGGTCGTGCGTTGCGACGATAAAAGTCGTGCCCATTTCGTGGCCGAGCTCTTTCATGATATCGATCACAAGGTTGGCGGTGTGGCTGTCTAAGCTAGCGGTCGGCTCATCGGCAATCACCAAGCTTGGGTTATGGATAAGGGCTCTAGCTATCGCGACACGTTGTTGCTGGCCACCTGAAAGGTTGTCTGGTCGGTGATGAACGTAATCCCCTAGCCCAACACGCTCTAACATGTCTTGCGCTCTGCTCTGCTGTTCTTGCTTAGAGCATTGGTTCAACATCAATGGGTAAGCGACGTTCTCAAGCGCCGTCATCACAGGAACCAAATTGAAGCGCTGAAACACAAAACCCAACGACTGACGACGAAAACGCGCAGCGGCGATTTGCTCTGTCGGATACGGCTGGCCATCAATGTTAATCTGCCCTCGATAGTCCATATCCAACAAACCCAAAATATTCAAAAGTGTGCTTTTGCCAGAACCCGACGGGCCACACAGCGCCACCATTTCACCGCGCTGGATATGTCCATCGACCCCGTTTAATGCATCAACACGTTGACCGCCCGTGACATATGCTTTGCCGATATTTTTAAATTCAATCATTCCTTTGTCCTCCACTGACCCATAATTTTTAAGCGTTCGCAGTTGTTAATGAGCTTTAGTAAACCGCTATTTGGCTTTCGCTATTAGGGCCTTCGCTGTCATGGTCTCGATGTTTCCGGCATCGGTGTTTTCCATTTTTTCAAGCCACACCTGTGCTTGCTCGAAGTCTTCAGCACGAATCGATGCGGTAATGGCGTAACGGTAAATCCACGATGTCGCAGCGAAATGTTGTTGTTGAAAATCATCTTCCGCAAGTAACGAGAGGAAAAGGTCATAACCACGATCGAAATGGTTAAACATGTCTGGTAGAGAGGTGTAAGTCACCGCAGCCATGGCGCGAGTTAGGTAAGAATCTGGTAGCCCTTGAACACGAGGTTGCTCATGAATTGGTTGGTCTTCGTCTTTCAGCAGCACCAGTGATTTATCAATGGTTGATAAGCCTTTCTCCACATACTTCATCTTGTTCCAAGGTAAGAACGCATCACGCCCCATCAGGGTTTCTGTGCTTCCTAAATAAACTAAAGTCAGTGGCGTAGCACCATCTTGTTGTAACGTGTCATTCAGGCGTTCGTAAGCCACCTCAACCAGATCTTCATTGCCTTGCGCGGCTTGATTGTAGATATCAAGAACGTCTGAACTTGGGTTAGCCTGCGCCAAAGTGGGTGCGAATGAAACAAGTGCAATCAGTAATGAACGCTTAAGCAGAGAAGTGGTAAAGCCTGAATTAAATGAGTGTAAAGTAGTCATAATTTCTAATCCCTTTCAAATGTTGACGTTGAAAGGTTAACTAGAATTTGTCATGCCGTTTTATCAATGCGACGAATGGTAATTACCAGGAGTGAATGGTTGAGAGGCGGTGTGAGTGGGCAGAGAAAAATGAAAAGGCCAGTATCTCGCATTTTCAATTAACTTAAAAAATGCTGCGGGCGATTTTAAGCGAAGTGCATAACGAATTTAGCTCGATTAAATTATTAATCAAACTGCTTTTCAGCTATCTTAACTACTTAATTGACAATAACGCGTTTAACAGATAATACTCACAACACGCCCTCGTTATGTTCAATTGCCATTTCGTTTTATACAAATATTAAGGGGCAAGAATGGCCAAAGACTTTTACAATAATTTGGATTTGAACCTGTTACGCACTTTCCTAGTTATTTACCAAGAAAAAAACCTTCAAAGAGCATCAACACGCCTTCATGTATCGGCCCCTGCACTAAGTAAGTCACTCAATCGACTACGTCATCATTTTGATGACCAATTATTTTTAAAAGTACCTAGAGGGTTAAGCCCGACACCATTCTCTGACAACCTGGCACAAAAGATCGCCCCAACCTTCGACACTTTAAATAATAACATCAAGTCACTTCAAGAATTTGCACCGAGTGATCTTAATGGAAAACTCACAATTGCGATCTCTCCATTTCTATTACACGCAATAGGGAAAGATCTCTTTACTGAAATTCATCAACAAGCTCCTAACGTTGAACTTCATTTAGTTAACTGGTCAAAGAGTTCTCTAGAAGATATTTCTATAGGCACAAGTAAACTCGGCATCAATTACGACCTTCCATTATCTAGGATAAGATATTGCGTGCCAGTTGATAACCAAAGACCAGTTTCGAGTCTATGTGAGGAAAGATCACCCCATTCAAGATCGCATTGAGTTTTCCGATGTTCAAAATTACCCAATTGCGACGCTTATCGCTGCCGATTGGAACTTAAAAGAATCCTTTGCTGAAAAGATTATTCGAGAGGTTGACATAACACTTCAACCGAACATCGTTTTCCGTTCGGAGCTCCCATCTGCGATCTTGGAAACCATTTCTGAAACCAACATTTTATTCCCTTCAACAGGGTATATTCATATCGAACGATACCCAAACCTTAAAGCCTTGAGCCCTATAGATACAGAGCAGAACTTAGTAAAAGACATACTGGTCTATTACCCAATAAAAGATAAAAATGACCCAACGCAACAATGGCTGCTAAGTATCATTACCCAGCTTCTCGAAGATTGGGATAAATAACCTATTTACGGTATCTGTGTAAGCAACCTCTTGAGGAAAGATGCCTTTGCGAACCACCTTGCAATCAAAACATCGCTATTAACCATTGGTTAATAGCGATGTTCCTTTTGGCCATTAGCACAAAAATCCGGCACCCATTATTCTCTTCATCAACGGCAAGAGCGCCAACTTAACCGCATAGACGCGTAACTAACGTTCAAACTCTTTGAGAAGCTAATTAATGAAAAAAACCATACTAGCCACAACTATTCTTTCAATGATTTCATTCGGAACATTGGCACAACAAGTAAATGTTGTTGAAGCAAACAAGCAAACTAATGCTTTGATCGAAAATCAAATTTCAGCAATTGACGCATCGGTTCTAGCCCAGCTTGAAGCACAAGAAAGCTCTGTCGCTGTTGTCGATGGCAACTTATATCAGAAAGACAGTGAAGGCGGTTGGGCAATGGTTGGCGCGACCTCTGCGGCATTAGTTGCAGGATTATTCAGTGGTTCTTCAAGCAACACATCGGGCTCGAACGGTTCAGACTTACCTGGTAACTTACCTAATATTGACGCTGTTAACCCAGTAGAAAATACACCAGCAAACCCAATTGAAGCAACGCCAGACGCTGACAATGGCCGTCAAGTTGACCAAATTGCAGAAAACATGTGGCAAGTATCGACTCACGGTGAAGTCGATGGCTACTTGAGCATTGAAAACGGCACGGTTTACGTTCGTGATAGCGACCACAACCTTGTAACTGAATGGAAACCAACACTAG
>NZ_JBFRVM010000103.1:0-10840 GCF_041475145.1 Vibrio sp. 10N.222.49.A3 | reverse complement strand
CTTGATGCTTAGCGGTCGTTTCAACGTTTCTCTCTTCTTTTTTCGCGTAGGCGTAATCTTCTCGCATCTGTTTTACCGTCGTCACTCTGTCACATACGCTAATGCTCACCCCTTTTCCTTTCTGGCTTTCCTCCAAGATCAAAGAGTCGGTATAACCAAACTCCTTAAGTAAAATCTCATGCACTTTGACCGCTCGAACGCTCGAATTAAAGTCCGTTGAATTCACCCAGATAAGTCCTTTTGAAACCGTCGCTGAAACGGTCGAACGAACTGCACGTTCAACGATCGGACTAGAGATATCATTTTTTGGTGAGCTTTCGTGCCCAGCGGCGAAACGCTGGTCGCTGAACATCGATTTAGAGAGAGTTGGGCTTGAGTGTCGTTGTGCCATGAGGAGTTTCCTTTCTGTTTGAGTATCACTTTTATGGAGCCGCTTGGCTGTCCCTACCTCAAACAGGGTTCTTCTCTGCAGGGGCGCGAAGCGTTCATTTACCCTTGCAGAAAAGGTTCTGATTGAGGAGGGTCAACAGCCTGCGAGCCCCATCAAATGATGCGAGTCGAAAGGAAAACCGGCACATAAGGCAACAAGCCCTTACTCGAACTTAATGGATGTCAGTGAAAGGAGTGAGGAGGCACGACAAGCGGCAACGAGGAAGAATGACGAGGCGCAGGCGTTCAGGATTGCAGCGATATCCTTTTAGATAGGGACTGTAGAGAGGCACACTCTGGGGCGACACGCAGTGACTCATCAGGGTGATGCCACTCTTAGGTCATAGATGAAAGATACAAGCGAAAAGCCTTGCCCGAAGAGTAACGCCCAAGTCCACCACAGTTTTTAAGATAGTGAATTGCTAAAAAATAAAAAAAAGGGGGGTTTTTCCCCACAAACACCAAAAGAAATAATTTACCCAAAAATGGTAAAACAACCTTTACATTGGTAAAGTCACTGTTAGTATGTATATAGATTTATCTTTCATGGAGTTATAGATATGAACGTCGTCCTACAGTCAATTAGACAAACCGCAATAAACATGAACCAAGAGCAATCGCACTTAGAAGAAGCGCTTAAAACGCAACTAAGAATTAACGTGACAGATGAGGACTTGGTGGATGGTGTTGACCGTCTAATTTACAACCACAGTTTGAATAAAACAGAAGTTATAAAGCAGCTTCGCACCACTAAACCGACGTTCAAAAAGAAGCTGACTGAGGCAGAAGAACTTGGATTAATTGGAGAGCACACATCACAAGGAAAAGCACACCTTTACACTAATGATCAAGTACACATACTCATGGAACACTTTGGCGTTCCTAAATTTCACGAGCACCACGACAGTAAACTAATCGTTGTCACGAACCACAAAGGCGGTACCGGTAAAACGAGTACGACTTTAGCCTTAGCAACGGCCACCGCATTGGATTTAGATCTAAATGCTCGCGTATTAATACTTGATCTTGATCCCCAAGGCTCTGCGGGACAAGGCACAATGCAAATCGCAGAAGACAGTATTTACGTTACCATGACAGATATTCTTCTAGCAGAGTTTGAGCCAGACAATGAAGATAATGCTGTGAATGCACTATTGAAAAATGGTTATACGATTGAAGAGATAATTAAGCAGTGCGCATTTTCTACACACCTTAGTAATTTATCTGTGATTACCGCTTTCCCAAGCGATGAACGCTTTGTAGATACTTATTGGCAGCTTGATGAAAATGAGCAAGTACGCTTATTACGTAAGTTTTCAGAGGTTGTACTGCCAATCCTAAAAGAAGTATTTGATGTTATCTTTGTAGATATGCCACCCCAAGATAGCCCTATCACATGGTCAGCATTAGAAGCAGCCGAAATGCTGCTTGTTCCGGTGACACCTCGCTACTATGACTATGCTTCAACCACGAATTTCATGAGCAACCTTTCAGATCGTCTAGAGTCACTCCCATCTATGGGTAGTAATTTACAGTGGTATAAACTGGCAGCGGTAAACTATCAAGAATCAAGCAAACCCGAATACGACACGTTCCAAAAACTCATGCGCTCTGTGCGTAACAACCTGATGACGTCTACCATTGCGCACAGTGATGCGTTTACCGCTACAGCTAACATTGGACGAACTGTCTTAGATATAAAAAAGTCAGAAGAAGTCTGTACTAGCAAGCAATTTGATGTGGCAGTGAGCTCAGTGAATTTATTTTATAAACAGTTCAAGAATGAATTGATTCAATTAGCAATTAAATAGGCAGAGCTATGAAACGTCCAAATAAGAAAGGCAATTTATCGATCGGTTCTGGTTTAAGTTTATCGAATAAAAATGCACCAATAATAAAAACAATTAAGTTTGGCCAGACTAACTATAAGGCTCGTCATGTAATCATTCCGTCCGCAGAGCTTGAGAGTAAGACAATAGCTCACCCTCTAAATACCCGCCACCAAGAGTCTTTGACATTGGAGGCCGTAAGAGACATTTACCCAGAAGTATTAGCAGAGGGTATCAAACAAGAGGGTGTAGCGTACTTCAACAAAGAACTAGAACGGTATGAACTTTTTGATGCTACACGTCGTCGTTTTTGTGGAATCAAGGCAGGACGAGATTTACCACTATGGGTCCTGGATGAACTGCCAAGTGCGAAAGACATTGCGGCCTATGTTGAACTAACACAAAAGGTTAGATTTTTTTCATGGCGTGAGGTAGGTATGAAATACCTAAATTATGCAGAAGAACAAGGTATTAGTTCTGCTGATTTGGTTCAAATCGGAAAAGAGTTTGGTGTCAGCATTGTCACTATTCGAAAAAAACTCAATGCTGCAAAACTAAACAAAGCACTAATCGAATCATTCCCTGATTGCGAAGGTATTCCGACTACGTTCTATACAAGACTTGGAAAGATTGAACGAACCCTCGCCAAAACGAAACTCAGCGTTGAAACCTTTGTTGAGAATGAACTGGCCTCATTCAATACCAAAGCTACCGATGTTTCTGATATTCAAGCTAAGTTACTTGAGTATTACGAGACGAAATTAGAACATTTGGTTGATGATGAGTCTAAGCCTCAACAGAAGGTTGAGGAGTTAGCGATTTACGGAAACAAGAATACTTATGCTCGATTAAAAACCAGTGCTGACGGGCGTAAAAAATCATTTGAATTTTCCCGCTTACCGAAAGAACTAACCGAGGATATAGAGTCGTACATCAGACAAAAACTGAGTAAAAACAATTGAAACCTCCCCAAAAGTAAAAAATGCCATCGCCCCTTTTATCATAAGGGTTCATGGCAAAGGGACATAAAAAAAAAGGGGGATTTTTCCCCGTAATTATCACAAGAAAAGACGTTCAAAATGCCATCAAATACTCAGCCTTACATTTCAAGTTAAGAATTGCGGGTAGACCTACAAACATATAAAACTCAAATAAACCCTCAGTTTATTTATTAGCTGTGAAACGCCTCAAATGTGAGGCGTTTTTTGTGTTTGAGAACGACAAAGACTCTTAAACATAGCTGGAGAAAGGGACCTTATCCGATGACTAATTACCTTCTAGCTGCCACTTTTCATACATTTCAACTACAGTTAGATAATGATGTCAGCAATATTCGCTATCTTTACTGCAGTTTCCCCTAAAGCTTGTATACGCATTTTTAACTCTGCCTGACTCAGGTTTTGTTGTGATGCTCTGAGCACAACCGCTTTTAGCTTTTCATATTCAACAACATTAATCTCTGGATTGATTTTTTTTAAATCTGAAATTGAAAGCCCAGATAACTTGGTAAGTTCAGAGCCATATGTTCCATTGAACGTTTCTTCTATAGCTGAGAAATCATCACTAAGTAACCTTTCTAATTCTTCTAATTTACTCATGTTAAAACCTTTTATTATTTGATATTTAGTTTTTCGATAGCGTTTTGAAGCTTTTCTTTTGCGCCTTCAACACCGCCAATATCATCTAGTTCTTTCTGACTTTTATTAGTCAGCTCTGCTATTTCATCAGAAGCGATAGCCAGCTTGGTTGCGATAAAGTTATTTACATCTGTTTCAATCCCTATTTCGCTCAATAACTCATTTTGAGTTTCATGAACTTTAGCTATAGAGGATAAATGGCCGGTTACAATTGAATTGGCTTGATGAATTGCTAAATAAGATCGATTAGTTGAGGCCAACAGATCTCTTTCTTGCCCATTAAGATTATCAAGTAATAGCTTACGCTGCCTATCAACAGACTGAGTTACTTGAGAGACGAGCACTTCCATTGCTCCAATAGCAAGTTCTTGTTGTTTAGAGCTTGAAGATGCAGATAGTCCCTTAGATATCATATCTATAAATGACGTTTTTCCACTGGCCTGACGAATACGGTCTTTCTTAATCGCTTCTTTGATGGCATAAGGCATATAAACATCATCTATAAACTCGTTCACATCAGCTCTCATTCGGGAATACAAAATACTGATAGTCTGTGTATGAGCACTATGCATTTTTTCAATATCACGTCCTACCGTTACAGCAAGTTCCACGGACTGAGTAGGTGCTTGAACGCAGCCAACGAGAAGCACAACGACTATTGCTAAAAATATGCGCATTTATTTACTTCCATATATTAAATGATTAATTTACTTCATTAATTGCAAGAGCACCTAATGACTGGTTAAATGTTACTCAAATATAAATGTAATTGCAAAGCAGGTGGTTGAGTATGAGTATATTAAACAACGTCAATAATGAAGTAGACACAAAAGCTACTTTATTGAGTCTAAATTTACCAAGTTATCGCCAAGCGTACAGTGACCGAACCGCTTGGTTGATGGCTACTTTTTCTGAGCTAGCATATATAAGGTTTAATCCAGCCCTTCCAAGCAAGTTACAAAAGTTGGGATTAGAGGAAGCTCTGAAGAATATTGTTAATGAATCAAAAAATACGAATTTAGTAAAAGCAATATCTATAATGGAAGGACTACTTTGGGATCATGAGGAAGAAAAAAACAGATTAGTAAATGAGTTAAACACTTTAAATGAATCAAAACTAATACAAACATTTGATACTAAGCTAGGAACCCAAGCTATCCTGGTAGAAACTCCTATCTCTTATGTATTAGCATTCAGAGGAACCGAAGCAACAAGCCTCAACGATATAAAATCTGATGCCAACGCCAAGATAACAAAATGCAAGACTTTAGGTAGAGTTCATGAAGGCTTTCATAAAGCTTTTGAATCTGTAAAAGATGAAATCAATACAGGTCTTCTTAATCTAACTGACAATAAACCTCTCTTTATTACAGGCCATAGCCTGGGGGGAGCACTAGCAACCATCGCAGCAAAGAGATTAGAATTCAACCATGGTATTGCTGCCTGTTATACATTTGGAGCCCCGAGAGTTGGAGACAAAGAATGGATTGCCACAATAAAAACACCTATTTATCGTGTTGTTAATGCAGCCGATTCAGTGACAATGTTGCCGCCTAATGGAGTAGCAATTGGAGCATTGAGTACAGGAATTGGTTTTATCCCATGGATAGGTACCAAAGCAAAAGAATTTTTGCTAGCTAAGTTTAGTGGATATATTCACGGTGGAAACATGCGTTATCTGACAAATTGCAAGAAAGGGGAATATGAAGATGTACAATTACTTTACTCAGTTTCCTTCTTGTTTAGGCTCAAAGCTGTTTTAATAGGTAAGCTTCCTTACAAAAAATTCCTCTCTGACCATTCAATAAGCATATACAGGAAGAAACTAGAGATTGTCGCACTGTCACGTAATTAGTACTGCAGTGGATTAGAAAATCTGGTTTTGCAACAATCCCGAATCCCGCCTGGGATACGGGGAGGCTTCGATTCTAACCGAAGCCTTAATTCTTGGTTCTGTCGCAAATCTAGCTAGAGGCGTGATAGTCCCATCCGGCAGATACAATTATGCTGCGAGGGCGTGAAATCGCTCAAAGGCTGTATGGCCTTCAACATCTATCTGATCTTGTTTCAACATCGTCCATACTTCACGCCCATGTAAACTGGCCAAAGCTCCTTCCGTTGACTTCCAACCTAGCGCTTGACGTGTTTTCTGCTTCACCCAACGGTGACTCTGCTCAACGATATTGTTCAGATATTTAATGTCCAAAATCTCTATCAATGAGAGCATGAAATAACCCGTAAACCAAAGCTGAACATTCATTGAATCAATGGCCGCGTAGTTACTCTTACTTCCATCTATGACGACTTTACTTGGTAAACCATTTTGTGAAATGGCCTTATTCAGAAAGGCTTTAGCAGCTGCCTCATCACGGTTAGGGCTAATATAATAATCAATCACATTTCCAAATTTATCGACGGCTCGGTAATAGTAGACCCATTTACCCTTTACTTTGATGTAGGTTTCATCCATACGCCACGAGTCAGACACCGGCTTCTTTCTACGCCTGGCTCTATGCTCCAATACTGGTGTAAATTTGATAACCCAACGATTAATAGTAGTGTGGTCTACTACGACTCCACGCTCTAATTGTATCTCTTCGATTTCACGATAACTCAGCTTATAGGCGAGATAATAACGAACGGTTTCGAGAATGACTTCGGATGGAAAGTGACAGCCTTTAAACATTACAATTCAGAGTGCTGAGTGGGTATTGAGTAAATTTTAACCTAAAGCTTCAAAGTTTGCGACAGAACCGTATTCAGTTAGTCGGTCTTCGAACATAATCATCAAGATCAGAAGGAGTCTTGATTGTAGTGGGTGAGTTGCTTTGGCCAATAGATAAGAGGGTTTGCAATACCTCAGATTATCCGTCAACTGCTAATTTAGTAAAGTCACTGACCACATTTATGTCCAGAGGTATGCCAACGCGACTATCGCAGGCACGTTTGTTTCGTCTACTAGACAAAAGCCTCTCAGGTTGAATTTTTACCCGGGGCACTTTCTAACTCGAAAGTGCCCCGTTGTTGGATAGACCTTTTACTCATTCACATCCTGTTCATGGGGTTTTGCCCTACTAGAAGTTATCCATTCTTCTAATGCTGTTCGTCGTGAATCCCCGTGTTGTATCACGGGGGTAAATTCGACGAATCAATAAGGTAACACGAGTCTAGCTTTGCTCGCCTTGCCGTTTACACCTAATTGCTAAATTTTAGCAAGTTCTCTCATCACCTTCGCTCTCATATTCATAAAGCGATGCAACTTATCTTGGAAAGTAACTACGCCATAGAAAGCGTATGAGTCAACACCATAATCATGCGTAAGCTTCAGTTTTTTGCGTAGTTTCTGAATGTACTGTTTATCGTAGTCTTCTTTACCCTTACTGCCTTTCTGAAGAATAGTAGTTATAACATTACCGTTTTTAGAAATTGGGATCGTACGACCGTCACATTCACCAACCTCAAAACCAAAACAAGTTAAAATGTCTCTTAACTGTTGGAACTTCAGTGGATTTTCACCATTCTTACGGCGTCTGCTGTTGCGACGTAACCAATCGGATATAATCGCAAGCTCTTGTTCACGGTCTTTATGTAGCTCATGCGCGGCAGCTTTACGCGTAAATTCAAACATTTCTTCGTCAGTGGGGATTGACAACCAGTGGCCTTTTTCACTGAGGTAAACAATCGTAGAAAGTAAGGCTGCACGCTTATTGCCGTTGTGAAAGCAGTGGTTGTTAATTACTGAGTGGAATAGAGCTGCGCCTTTATTAAAGTCGCCGATGTATGCGTCCTGACCGCCTGCACTCATGAATGGACGAGTTACAGCAGACTCTAAAAGTTCTTCGTTTTTAATGCCCGGAGGTGCAACAGGATCATCTTTGTCAGCAAAATACTCGACTAGATATTCGTGGATAAACTTGATTTCTTCGATATTCATTAATTAGACCTAATAAAAACAGGGACTTGATTATAAATCCACTGTTTCATAAGGCAACTGATTTATTAGAATGATGTTCTACGCGGGATTCTTCATTTTGTTAATTTGATCTATCCCTAATTCCATTTTTCTTCTCGCCGACACATTTGCTGAATGCACCTTAAGTTGCGGAGGGAAAAACCCATTAACATGTATCTCTTTCTCAATCCACAAAATCACGTCATAGCCAGTCCCTCGGGTATCATCACCAAGGTCATGATCTAAACTCAACTCTGTGACATTGCCAGTTTCGAGATATTGAAACACTTCTTCTGGCCAATACGCTCGAACCCAACCATTAGGAGTCTTTCTTTCATCGTCTAAATACACTTTCATATAGCCTCCTTGGCATTTGACTATGTGTCTCTTATAGATATTAGTAGATAATTGTATATTTTATCTTCTATTAAAACTAACAAAGCAAGATAAACGTAAATTCTTCTCAAAACTATTGCATGGGATTCAATACATATCACAAAAAAGCCGGACTCAATGAGCCCGGCTTTTTTCTCCTTGATATGACCAAAAAGGAGGACTGGTTAACTAAAAAACAGGACATTTCTTTGCACCAGTCGAGGTCACCTTACCAACAAGAGTCACATCATGTTAGGTAATGTAATTAAGACTTTGAGCTCTTATCGAGAAATCCATACTTTCCTAAGACTATTTCTTTATGTTGGCTATCGCTCTTGCAAGGCCAAGTAAGTGTGTTGAAGTCTTAATCTCTAGCTCCGATTGAATCCCCAAAAGCGCAATCCCTGCTAAGATTTGTTGCGGCCTCACCACTTGGCCTGTCGGCAGCTCCATACTGTCGTATAACATTTTGAACTGTATCCAGTCTTCGCTAATGCTTAGTTCTCGACCTTTTGCCATTCTCATTAGCCTTTTGCACTCAGGCGGTATTGGTTTTCCTTCGCCCCATCCCGTGACCGTTCTCACAGTTTTAAAACACAGTTCCGCGACCTCTTCCTTGGTCATTTGACATTCTAACTCTCGAAAAATGTAATTCTTACTCATTTCGCGATACTTCAATGATAAAACCTCTAAATACAAGAGGTTGTACTGATTCAAGGAGATATGCACGATTGAACATAAGCAGACAAAGTGCGCACTGTACAAAGGCGTATTAATTGGCAAACTTGCCTTATAAAAAGTTATTCATGAATCACTAATATTAGAATTCCTGAAACTCATTTTTGTCCAAAACCTTCACAGGCTGAATTTTTACCCGTGGTACATTCTACCTCAGAAATGCCCCAAAATCGTTTAGAGTAGAAGCTCTTCACTAAAGGCGCGTGCTCAGGTAGACCAACAGTTTCTAATCCATGTTCTGGGAATTTATACGGAAAGTTTCGGTATTTTCCTTATGAAATTTATCTTCAATTCACACAACAAATGGATACTGGTTGAGTTTCATAATAAATCGCAGCAACATAGACGGAATGCAAACACGAAAAAATTCCGTTTTAAAAGCATTAGTTTTTTATTTTGATTTGGTAGTATATTTATATGACGAATAGAGATTTTGATTTTGTTGCTAGTTTAGCTAATAAGTTTTTTAGACAAACTCACATTCAAAAACGTTTGAAGCTAATAGAAGAAAAGCCGATTACGGGGTGGGAAATTTGGTTTCAAGTAGAGTTTTCAGTTTTTCTGGAATCACAAAAAAGCGAAGATATCGCGTGGTGGGATCGAGAGTTTCAGTATTCGATAGACCGTCGGAAGGCTAATCATCGTGAATATATGGCTATTGATTTTGTTTTTCGTAAGAAACGCTCAGTGTTAGGGCAGTATATTGCCCTCGAAATAAAGCAAAATACTAATGTTAGTTCATGTATCAGAGGCATGATGGAAGATACATGCAAAGTTTCATTGGTTAAAGGCTCGCATGATGACTTAAGAAGTATGTGGACTTTAGGTATTCATCCAGTCATTGATAATAATGCTCTTATGAATACGATTAAAGAGTATTCAGAATCCTTTAATGTTGAATTGATTCGAAGTTGTATCGTTACAGAACCTATTAAGCAAACAAATTTGGCTTATACAATATTCTAAAAAATAAACAAACGCTTAAGATGGACTAACAAACGCTGGGCATTTTTGCTTTGTTTGAGTTGTGTGTTTAAGGTGGGTAATAGAGTTGGTTGGCAGGTTTGTTTACCACTTAGCTTAGCGTTATATGACCAAATCGAACAAGCACCAATTGACTACTTTTTAAGAACTTCGAATGTTTTACAAGAAATCAGCCCAATAAAAGGTGAATAATGAAACCTGAGTTATTTAATAAAATGTTAAAGCGTATTTCTGATGGAGAGTATTCATCAGATAAATTGCAAGTCTTGTATGTTAACGCTGAAAATCAAGGCGATGAGCAAGGTCGAAATTTAATGTCTCACATCATAAACTACTCGCAATATCAAGATACTGTATTGTATAAAAAATTGGTTCCTGAAAGTGACGTTAAACGTAAACAATTTATGGAAGATGAAGGTTTCACATGTGCGAACTGGCTATGGTCTTGGTCTTTCGTTAATCACGAGGAAAAATCTATTGCTTTTGGTGCTTGGAATACTGCGTATATTGATGCAAATAATGTTGTAATTCTTTGTGAGAGCTGGAAGGGTGAAGAACGAGAAGCTTTAGGGTATGGCCAAGCTCTTAAGCATATAGACTTAGTTGAAAAAGAAGGTTATAGCTATCAGGTCTTTAATATGATTCATGGTGGCCATGGCTCTAATGGGCGTTCGAAAATTGCTGGAATTGATCCAGTTTTAAGGAATGCAACTGTCAGGAAGGAAGGTGAGGACTGGATTGCGACAGTTTCGTAAGAAATGGACATATTACAAACGACTACGGCGATAATCGCTACTTTTTAAAGCTTACTCGCATTGTAGTGGATTAGCTAATTTGGCCTGTAATTTACAAGCTGACCGCATGGTTGCGATACTAGAAGGGCTCTTCTCCGCTTA
>NZ_JBFRVM010000102.1:0-24750 GCF_041475145.1 Vibrio sp. 10N.222.49.A3 | reverse complement strand
CCTCCCTCGGTAATCACAAACCGCATTTAGCCATATAGGGCTAATTTTCTGAATTTAGCCATTTGTGGCTAATTTGGGTGCCGTCCATTTTTTGGTCCGTTAAGGTATTAGCAAAACTAAATCATGTGGCAGAGCGTCAGAGAACTGGTTCAACTGACGCTGGCACACTTTGGGGCAAAGGTGATTTAGCTTCCCTACCCCGTATTACTTGAAATGGTGAAAAACCAATCAATCCTTATTGTAAATTATCAGAACTAGCTGAACATAAAGGCTGAGAACAAATCCGAATTTTTCGATAAGTAGTGATTGAGCTAGCTTTGAAGATTTTAAAAACGCCCAGTTAAAGGCGTTGTAAAATTAATCGTAAAGTTCAAAGCCTAGATCATCAATAATTGACAACGTCACCGGTCCCAAGTCATCACCATTAGCCATTAACTCATTAGGCATTGGCGGAATAGTTCGGCCTTTAGAATCCTTACCGCGTTTGTCGTCAGTCCCATTGATGTAATCGTATAAATGACCGCCGTCGGAAAATGGCAAGCATTCATAATCTCTATTATAAGCTTCATTGTAGGCAGTAACTGCTTTGCTGGTTTCCATACAAAAACCTTTACCGGCAATCTCTTTTGAATCGTCTATAAACACGTCACTTGAAGTTCCAACGCCAAGAATATGCGCAAATTCATGCAAAATAGTTGGCTTATAGCTTTTGGGATCAAAATCAGGCTCATGGAGGTCTGAGCTAATCCAGATAATGCCTAATGAGGGGATATTGTCTTCATACTCTTCTACTGCCGCTAAGCCGTACTCTTCCACATCATCTGACACAATAATTTCAATGTTAATTGTGTGCTGATCTTTTCCATCAACCTTTTTGATTATGCCTAGCCATTTGTTAGCGGCTTCAATGTAGCGTTCTTTGTCATACTTAAAGTCCAAATCAAAGTTAAGGACAAAAGTTAAGTGATCATTTGATATAACTTCTTGGGAATAGTATTCAGGATAAAACTCAGAATCCTGACTGTAACTGACTGACGATAAAAAGGACAAAATGAGAGCTAGAGTTAATTTTTTCATTCGAAAACCTATAATAAAGCCGTCTAGGATGAAGGCTAAGTAGTGACGTTTAACTTGGTTGGATATTACAGTATTTATCGCTTTACTAACGTAAGCATACGTAACACCTGAATATCGGTGCACTACAAATTTCTCGACAAATTCAATGCAAGGTTTATTTTTCCCACAAATAAAAAATGCCACATGAAATATGTGACATCTTTATTATCTCACAGCTAATTTAGCTCACAATTCAATCCCCATATTGAACAATGTGAACGCGCAAAGATAAGTAGTGAGATCGATAGCTTTACTCAGCGACATTCCTGCACCACGGTTCGCACTGACATCAATACGAATCATCACGGGCGCACCACCTTGAGGCTTGTCTTGAAATTAACGATACAATGATTTGGTCGACTCTCTGACGATTAAATCAATCGGTGGCAGTCGAGCTTCATGCCGCTCGCCAGATAACAAGTTCAAGATCGACTGAGCACACACCTCGCCAATCTCTTCAATCGGCTGCCTTAATGTTGTTAGCGCAGGTGTGAAATACTTCGACGTAGGCAAGTCATCAAAGCCAATCACAGACACATCTTCTGGCACTTTATAACCGTGGTCAGACAGCGCCTTAATCGCACCGTAAGCGGTTTGGTCATTGGCCGCAAACAAGGCTGAGAAGTGAACCTTAGATTCAATCAACTCTACCGTTTTCTCATAACCAGATTCACTACTAAAATCGCCCTGCTTGACCAGTTTTGGCATTACTTTAATACCGGCCTCTTGAAGGGCTTTCTTATAGCCTTCAAAGCGATTTCCTGCATCAGGCTGGCTTGATAACCCCTTGATGTGAGCAATATTCACATGTCCTTGTTGCAGTAAATGTAGGGTTGCCATATAGCCACCCAACACGTTGTCGATATTGATGGAGCGAACATTATTCTCAACAAAATCGTAACCAACCATCACGATAGGGATGTCTTGTGCATACTTAGCAATCTCTTCCTGAGTAATGCTTCCTGTCACGATGATCATTCCATCCACGTTACTTTTCGCCAGATACTCCAACGCGTGCATTTCTAGCTTTTTCTGCCAATGCCCTGTTGCGATCACTAATGAATAGCCTTGAGCGATCAGCGTTTTTTCCATGTCGTTGAGGATACGACTGGTGTAGGGGCTATCAGGGTGTTGCACCAAGACACCAATAGTGAGCGAGCGTCGGTTGGTGTTTTCTTGCATTTGGAAGTTAGGTTTGTAGCCCGTGTCTTTAATGGCTTGCTCAATGTTTTGGCTTTTATCATCCGACACATAAGTGGTTCGATTAAGGAAGCGAGACACGGTGCTCGGAGAAACGCCAGCCAGTCTTGCTACATCGTATACGGTGGTTTTTTTTGTTTTAGTACGCATCTCGATACCTTAAATTCAATCGATTAAAGGGAGCGTAATCGCCCCCTATTTTTCAATTCACTAGTTAGCTTTTAGTTCTTTCAATACAAATAGGCGAAGATCATCCCCGGTCGGAAATAACGACCAGCGGTATATTTCAACCCTGTGCTCAGTAGCCATTTGTGAAGAGCCATGGCCTCATCAGCTGAAATTTCACCTTGCAACATACTAACAAATTTATCACTGTCTTTAGTCAGGTTAGGACTCACCCGACCGTCAGACAGCACACAGTTTTGATGTTTAAGTACACTTAGCCAGCTTTTCGCATCATTTTGCGACAATTTAAATGCTTTTATAAGATCTTTCTCATTGACAGACACAGAGCAATTGAACCCCTCTGGCGCTGCAAATGGAATTTTCGAATAGTCATAGAGTGCGGTATACACGGTATCCATCAATGTTTCTGCTTGCTGCGATTTACCCGCTAAGTTCAACGCTGTTGCCACACTAAACTGAACACCAATCCACACATCTTGTGCCTGAAATGCTTCATGTGGAGAGCCATCGGCTAACGTCATATTCGCAACACCCAACTCAGGACTGTTAATTTCGAAGTTATGCTTATAAACATAGTCCAATGCGCGTTGGATATTCTCTTGCGGGAAAATACCTTCTAAACCAATGAGCTTAAGGTAGCTGTCAGCCAACAAGGCATCGCCAAAGCTGTTGTCGGAATCTGGCACTAAATCTAAGTATTCTTGTGTAAAGGCTTGTGGCGCGGTCTCACTCAGCAAGCGTTTCTTGGAGATTCTTTGAGATACCTTACTGATGTTGATGGCGGTATCCGTTTCATTTAGATAGGCATTGAGCGTGTTCTTGTCAGCAATCGCATCACCCGTCAAAGTCAGGCCTAAGGTTTCCAATGCTTGATAGCCCGCACCGGTTAGATGCTTGGCTTGAACTGGCGTCACGAAGAAGTGGTAGTAACCCTCTTTTTCATCCCACAAGCTTTGCTCAACGGTTACCAACGCCTTTTGAGAGCGCGTTAAGTAGCCCGCGGCTAACTCGCTTTCATTCATCAATTTTGCAAGTTCGCTTGCCGCTTGTAGACCTGCCACCCAAAGGCTCGCGCAGTAAATAGAGATGCCGTGAGACGCAAGGTTATCAAAGGTATCGTCTGTGCCTCGGGTTAGCGGTAAATCATCACCTTCAGCAATCAAGTTCGATAAGAAATCGATGCTTTCAGTTACGGCTTGCCAACACTCTTTAACCACAGAGAGATCTTGGGTGTTTTGATAGTGACGGTACACCATCAAAATGTACTTCGGCGCTAGGTCCTTCCATTCTTTCACGTTGTGCCAGCTGTAAGCATCTGGCTGGATGTCGAATGGGCTGCCCAAGTCGTGGATCACCGCACCTCGAATGGCACGCACGCCTTGGTACTTGTCATCAATCAATTCGGCATTAGGCGTCGCTTCATATTCCCAGTATCGGCGCTCGGTAAAGTCTTCTGCCAAAATGGCTTTCGAGAACTCTTTCATCACACAGCCATCAAGCTCAGGCAACAAATAAAGCAGTGAGAATGAGCCGTAGAAATACACATCCAGCGAGTTAAAGAATGGGTAGTCGACACACTCTTTCACCAAGAATTTATCTTCTTTGTCCCATACCGTTGATTCCGCTAGGAAAGACAATGAGTTCATTGCCATCGTCGCATAACGCAATGCCGATTCTGGCTGCGATATCTTGCTTTGAGCTTGTTCTAGGAAAGTTGTTTGTTGTTCGACGATCTGCTGCTCAATGGTTTCGAGCTTTGGCAACATGTCTTCTAACATCGGTAATGCAGGCTTTACTTGCGGGTAGAATTGCGTGTAAGCCTTATCTGAGTGCCAACCATTAAGCATGACTTTGCTGTGCGCCATGACCTGCGCAAAACGCAGATCAACAGACTCACCCGCTTCCAATTCAACCTGAACCACCACCAATGCGCTCAGAGCTTCACGCCCTGTATAGATACCAGTTTGAAACTCAGTGTTTGTGCGGCCTGTTTTCAGTGCGAACTCGGTTTGTTGAGCACTCTTAGAGGTGTAAAGCGTTGGCTTCACAGAAATCGAGACCTTGCCAGATTTCGTCAAATGGTTATCCGCTTGAACACCAAACACCACTTCGCCTTCAATATCGCTCTGATAAGGCGATTGGCTCGACAGCTGAACACCGGTAAAGCTGTGACTTTCGCCTTTTAAGTTAACCACTTCATGCTGCTGAGCGATCGGATTTTGAGATAAGGTACAAGCCGAATCTTGAATGCCATCGCGACCTTTTTGATAGGTTGAACCAATCAAGTTTTGTAGCGGTTGAGCAAGCGTAATAACTCGAGTTTGCGCTGAATTATTGGTTAATTCGAAGTGATTCCAGTGCATAGGTAATGAACAAAGGCGTTTGTTCTCTTTAACGATCGGAGATACTACCTTACGCTTTATATTAATATCTTCGAAGCTATTGTATTTATATTCAGCTAATGGATACAAAGCTTGATATTCTATATCCCTACCATTAACACTATCTATATGATTATTATCACCCGCGGTAAGCGATAATAACTTCGTTGTATCATTTGTTAACAAACCATTAAAGAAATCTAAGGCGACATATAATTGACAAATTGTTGAAGCTGAATCTTCTTCAATCAATAATTGAGTCTTATTTGAAAATTCAACGTTCCACTTTGTAAAGTTAGCTTTATTTTCTTGGTAGAAGCGACCATTTTTTAATGCTGCTCGAATCAGGTTAATCGCATACGATATGTTTTTGCTTTCGATCTTCTTGCCATCGAACAAGGCAGGATAAAAGTTCAGGTGTACGCTCAGCTCTTGTTCATTAAGAACTTGCAGCGTGTCGATGGTTGGCACATTCATCACAGAAGCATAAAAATCATTAAAATTAACAACTTGCTCTGAACAATCGACAAATATTCCCGGAATAAAGCTGAAGTTCGGCGTGTTGCCGTTTGGTGTGAGTGTAAATGTGTTACCAATTCCGCCCACCGCCATACCGGTATTTTCTGGCGTGGTCGAAATTGGTGTGTACCAAGGTTGAATAAATTCAACTGCATCACCTTTTTTACACAAGTGCTCTGAATTTCCTGAGTAGCTCGTATATGGAATTTTATTATTCATTTTAAAACCGCCATTGAATATTTTTTTCTTCTTGTTAATATCTTTTAAAAATGGAGACATCAACATGTTTAAAATTATAAATGAAAAATTTGGAAATATTGACTCTGTCACATTAATAAACCACCAACATGGTATAGAACTTCAAATAATCAATGGATTTGGTGCTGTTATTAATAAATATATCGTAAATAACAGTCCATTCTCTTTTATTTGTGGTTATCAGAATTATGATGAACTGATCAACCAACATCCGTTCTTTTCCCGAAGTGCTAAATTATTCCCTTTTCCAAATCGTTTAAACTTAGGTCGTTACAGTTTCGATAACCAAAACCATCAACTCCCAGCTAATTTTCCTTGGTCTGATCACGCCGTACACGGCCTGCTCTACAACCAACCTTTTTCAATCACAAACAACGTAGCCACTGAAGAATCCGCCAGTGTGACGTTGCAGTATCAAACGTCGTCTTTGCATCCTGCTTTCCCGTTTGCGTTCAACCTTGAAGTGACCTTCACTATCGACATCACGGGTAGACTCTCTTCCTCAACGACCGTCTCTAATCTGGGTGATTCAGCCTTCCCATTCGGTGATGCTTGGCACCCTTACTTTTCACTCGGTACTGAGCTAGCACAATGCGGACTCGCTATGTCGCCTTGCTCTGAGGTCATACACGAAAACGACCTACCCAATGGTGAAAAACACGCTTTTGACCGTTTGTCTTTGGACGATTCACTCACCAATCAAAGCTTAAATCACTGCTTTGAATTTGATTCCAAGACAACCAACCAACTTGCGTTTACGCGCTCAGATTCGTCTGCCGCAATTCGCTACCAACAAGATGAAAGCTACCCATTCGTTCAGCTTTACACGCCAACTAGCGAGCAAAGTATTGCAATAGAACCAATGACATGCCCAGCGGATGCATTCAATAACCAGATTGGCTTATTAACGCTTAGCCCTAACCAATCTCAAATCTTTACCTGGCAATGCCAAGCCACCTATCAGCCAACATAAAGAAAGCAAAGTAAAGCAACTGCTGTATGCGAAATCAGCCCCCAGAGAACGCATTGCTAACGAAACAACTGCAACGAAAGAAGCAATAAAGGGCGCATAAAGCGCCCTTCTCTTGTTAACCTAAAATAACCTCGATGGTGTGCTCACCAGAGGTAAATACTGGCGCTTTATTACCTGAAATCAGGTCACCATTTACCTTCATTTCAACCACACCCTTACACACGTTATTCGGGTTAGTGACATGAATATGGTATGTCGCACCACGGAATTGACGACGGACTTTGAATTCAGGCCACTCAGCAGGAATACATGGGTCCACCAGCAAGCCATCCACTTCAGGACGAACACCCAGAATCCACTGCGTACCCGCCACGTAAGTCCAAGATGAAGTACCAGAAAGCCACGCATTACGCCCTAAACCGAACTGTTTGTGCTCGTCACCCAGAATGTTTTGTGGGTAGCAGTAAGGTTCAGATTCAAAAGTATCTATGTCATCGTTCTTAGAAGCCGGGTTGATTTGACGGTAGTACTCGTAAGCACGCTCACCGTTGCCCATTTTCGCTTCTGCGATCATCACCCAAGGGTTGGAATGCAGGAATATACCGCCGTTCTCTTTCGCACCTGGTGGGTAAGTCGAAACACCACCTAGCTGCGGATCAAAGCCGTTGTAACCAGGAGTTGAAAGCTTAATGCCATTCGCTGTATTCAGCTTGTTGTAAACCGAATCTAGCGCCTGAGTTGCACGCTCTTGAGTCGCGAAACCAGAGATCACAGGCCAGCTTTGACCATTGGTGTAGATCTGCCCTTGCTCATTTTTATGAGAGCCGATTGGCAAACCTTGCTCATCAAAGTAACGAACAAACCATTCGCCATCCCAACCGCATTCATTGACTGTGCTCTGCATCTGTTGGTACTGATCTTTAAACTTAGCCGTCAGTTGCGCTTCACCACGCAACTCACACAAATCCAACATGTCGAGCAGTGCTTTGCCATACATGTTAGCCACCATCATCGACTCAGCACCCGTTGGCAGGTTCACCGTGTCATTCCAGTCAGCAAAACCTAGTAACGGTAGGCCGTGCTCACCAGTATTGGTGTAGGTAAATTCAATCGCGCGGCACAGGTGGTTCCAAACCGTTCCCGTTTCAACTGGGTTGCCCGCTTTGTCTTTTTGATAGAACGGGATCTCTTTATTCAAGAAGTCTGCATTGCCCGTTTCTTTCACATATTGAGTCACCGCGTAGATGATCCACAGGTGATCATCACCGTAGTAATCCGGACGATCTTCCTCTTCACGCGAGTCACCCGCGTTCGCTTCCATCGTTGATGGGAAGAACTGATGCATCGCAGAACCGTTGGTGTTTTGCACAGATAACAGACGCTCAATGAACTCACGCGCTTCTTCTGGCATGTGAGTAATTACGCCCAATGTATCTTGCGAAGAATCACGGAAACCAATGCCACGTGCACCATAGCCAAGCTGGTACAGAGACAGGTAACGAGACCAGTTTTTGGTGGTGTGACACTGACGTGGGTTATGTACATTAAGCATTGAATTCATTGCCGGATCTGGCGTTTCAACCTGAACTGCTTGTAGGTAACCATCCCAATGTTCAGCCAGTTCAGCGAAAGCAGAATCGACCACTTGATGGTCACGATATTTAGCCAGCAGAGGAAGTGCGGCTTCTAGGCTCTGTTCTTGCGCGATTTGTACAATCGTACGTTCGGTCTGCTCTGGAGATAACCAACCTAGACGCAGGTTCAGTGCGCCAATGTTGTCGCCACGCAAACACTCGGTGTTGCCTAATTCATCATTGTTTAGTGCTTCTGGTGCTGCCCATGTGCCGTAGCCCAAATTACCTAGGAACGATTGGCGATCACCATCAAAAGACGTCGCAGGGCGATCCGCTGTCATCAGGTTCACCGCGTAGTCACGCTTCATGAAAGCATACTGCTCAAGCACGGTATGACCCGACTCTTGCTGATGCGCTTTCAGCGTCATGGTTTGTGGAACCCAGTCCGCATTGAGTAGCTGTTTAAGCGCATCGAAGTGTGTAAATTCATACACAGGTACCACATCAACGTGCAGTGCTTTGTCTGAAATGTTGGTGACTTTGATGTCTTGTAGCAGTACTTGGTCAGCTTTTGGTACAAAGAAAGTCGCTTCACAACGCACACCAAAGGCTTCTGCAATGATGGTTGTATATGATAAACCGGTGTGGTTTTCAAACTTATCTAACGGCTTTAAAGTTGGCGTGTAGAAAGGTGAGAACACCTCTACATTGCCCGCTTCATCACGCACCTTAAGGTACATGGTCGAGCCTTTAAAATCTGAGTTTGGCAGTTGAGCAATGTACTTAGTGATACGGTTAAGTGCAGGATCGCCCTTACACAACAGGACGCCGCCGTTGCTATCGACAATGCCACCGAAATCTAATGTGCCGACATAGTTACACCATTTGATCGGTGTACACGGCGTGGTTGCTACGTATTCTTTGTTTTTATCGTCAAAATATCCGAATTTCATCATCACTATCCCTAGCCCCTCCCAAATCAGGAGGAGCCAAAACAATTTGTCGTAAGTTGGTTGGTGTCAGCTCAATGACTGATTTAAATCGACTAGCTCGCTAGCGAGTTCTCACTCAGAGCATCAAACAAGTGGAAAGCATCCAAATCCAAGTAAAGCGTCAGATCTTTTACATCGACTTCAGCCGCTTGGGTTTCAACCATCAGCGGTTGACCGCCAATTTCTGTTTTCAGAAGAATGCTTGCGCCCAGTAATTCCTTGTCTTTGATTTTCACAGGGAATGGCAGCACGCGGTCGTGGTCAACTTGCTCGGCACGTAGGTGGATGTCTGTTGGACGAACACCAAAATGCAGCGCTAGGTTCTTAGACGCCAGAGACTTAAAGCGCTCAGGCAGTGGGATATGAACATCGCCGATTTCAACGAAGTACTCGCCTTCTTTTTCAATCAGTTTTGCTTCCAACATGTTCATTGACGGGTTACCAATGAATTGTGCGACAAACTTGTTTGCCGGACGCTGGAACACCTCGGTTGGTGTACCAACTTGAGCAACATAACCGTCTTTCAGGATCACGATGCGATCTGCCAGTGTCATCGCTTCGATCTGATCGTGGGTTACGTAGATCGTGGTGGTTTTTAGTTCACGGTGTAGATGTTTGATCTCTTCACGCATCACGCCACGAAGTTTTGCATCTAGGTTAGATAGCGGCTCATCAAACAAGAAAACCTTAGGCGTACGAACCATCGCACGGCCCATTGCCACACGCTGACGTTGACCACCAGAAAGCTCTTTCGGCTTACGATTCAGTAGTGGGTCAAGCTCTAGCATTTTCGCTGCTTTTAGCACTTCTACGTCGATTTCTGCTTTCGGCATGCCCTTCAGTTTTAGCGCAAACGCGATGTTCTCGTATACCGTCATGTGCGGGTACAGAGCGTAACTTTGGAATACCATCGCCAAGTCACGGTCTTTCGCGTCGACTTTATTCATCAGCTTTCCGCCAACCACGATATCGCCAGAGCTGATGCTTTCAAGGCCAGCAAGCATACGTAGCGTTGTCGATTTACCACAGCCAGATGGGCCAAGGAAAACCACGAACTCACCGTCTTCAACCGTGAAATCAAACTCTTTGACGACTTCAACATCACCGAATGATTTTTTGATGTTCTTAAATTCTACTTTAGCCATTATCTGTTCTCCTCAGCGCGCTCTAGCAGCATATTTCGGTACGCAATTGCGCTCTGTTTCAATGTTCTTTCCTGGGTGGTGTAGTCAACATGGACGATGCCAAAACGCTGGCAGTAGCCAAATGCCCACTCAAAGTTATCCATCAGGCTCCAAGCGAAGTAACCGTCGACTTTCACACCCGCTTCAACGGCGTTGTGAACAGCTTCGATATGACCTTGGAAATAACGAACTCGTTGGTCATCCATCACTTGTCCGTTAACGCGCTCGTCATTACCTGCAGCACCGTTCTCGGTGATGTAGATAGGTGGCATATTTTCGTAGCGAGCATCCAGTCTTACCAATAAATCGGTTAAACCTTGTGGGTTAATTTCCCAGCCAATGTAAGTGTGTTCAGCATCGGTTTGTTTCACCGACTCAATGTCGCCATTCTCATTAAAGCGAGCGACATTGCGTGTGTAGTAATTGATACCGATGTAATCGACAGGTGCGCTGATGATGTCTAGATCGCCCTCTAGAATCATCGGCATGTTCATCGCTTGGCGCTCCACCACTAACTGCGGGTACTCACCTTTCAATACTGGGTCGATGAACCAGTGGTAGTTCTCGGCTTCGCAGTAGTCTGCTGCCGCTTGGTCTTGTGGCGTCAGCGGGTAAGCTGGCGTCGCGTTGAATACCACACCATGCTTAGCATGAGGGGCATTGTTACGAAGGATCGGCATTGCCAAACCGTGTGCCAACATTAGGTGGTGAGATGCTAGGTAGCCCTCTTTTTCACCCTTGATACCTGGCGCGTGTTCGCCCCAGCGGTAGCCTAGGAATGCAGACACAAACGGTTCATTAAGCGTGGTGTATACGTCAATGTTATCGCCAAAGTACTTACTCACCACTTCTGCGTATTCTGCGAATTTGTAAGACGTTTCACGGTTTAGCCAGCCACCTTTATCTTCAAGGTATTGCGGAAGATCCCAGTGATAAAGCGTCACATATACCTTCATACCACGAGCATGACACTCATCGATGATCTGACCGTAAAACTCTAGACCTTGCTGGTTCACGACACCGTCTTGTGGAAGGATGCGCGGCCATGCAATAGAGAGACGGTAAGCATCAACGCCTAAACCTTGAATCATCTCGATATCTTGTTGCCATAAATGGTAGTGGTCACACGCCACATCACCACTGTCGCCGTTATCGACCTTGCCCGGTGTCTTACAGAAAGTGTCCCAGATAGACGGTGTACGACCGCCTTCTTCAACGCCGCCTTCAATTTGGTATGAAGATGTCGCGACACCGAATACAAATTCCTTACTGCGTAACTTTGAATCACTTGGAAGTTGATATTTATTCATTGTTATAACCCTTAAACCTAACCTTTGACTGCGCCGGACGTTAAACCACTGATCATCTGTTTCGATGCGAACAAGTAAGTAATCACGAGCGGTAAAATAGAAATTGTGGTACCTAGCATTACCGCGCCCCATGGCGTATTCGGAATACCTTGAACACTTCGAAGTGCTTGCGTAATAACATAGTTATCTGGGTTGTTTAGCACCACGAGAGGCTGCATGAACATGTTCCAGAAGAAAACGAACTGAACAATCGCAAGCGTTGCCAGAGCAGGCTTCATCAGTGGCAGTACCACGCTCCAGTACGTTCTGAACTCACCAGCACCATCCAATTTCGCTGCTTCAAGTAGCTCTTTTGGAATCGATGCAATCACGTGCTGACGCATCAAAAAGATACCAAATGGTGTCGTAGTGAAAGGTAGCCATACCGCCATGTGGTTATCCAACAAGCCTAAGAATTTCACGATCATGAAGTAAGGGATCAAGCTAAGCACAGGCGGAATCGCCATTGAGCCAACCAGCATGCCGAACAACACGTTCTTACCGCGGAACTTAAACACAGCAAACGCGTAGCCACCCATGCTACAAAACAGCAGCGAGATGGTGGTGCCTAAGAAAGCCACGTAAATCGAGTTAAACATCGCTTTCCAAAACGGCATGATTTCAAGCAATTTGGCGTAGTTAATCGCCAGGCTATCGCCAATCGCAAAGCTAATGCCCGTACCGAAAATCTCAGAACGGTCACGCGTTGATAGCAGTGCCGACCATACAAATGGAAAGACGGTAATTAGCGCTGAAACAACCAGTAAGATACCTAGCATGACCATCAAGATCTTAGTCAGAATGAACATGCTGCGTTCGCTTGGTATCAGTCCACTTAGTGGTGAGGTATTTGTCTTAATTGATGTCGACATCTTAATGTTCCCCTAAGCCTTTCTTACCGAAGAGTAAAAATTGAACCAATGTACAAGTCGCGATGAGTGCAAACAGTAACCACGAGATAGCAGATGCTGTGCCCATTTCTAGCCATTCCCAACCTACTTTGTAGAGGTACATCGAGATAGTTAAACCAGATTGGCCAGTACCACCTGTACCACGCGTTAGTACGAACGGTTCTTCAAACATTTGCAGGTTACCAATGATGGTCATCGTGATAGCAAAGAAGATGAATGGACGAATCATTGGTAGTGAAATGTTCCAGAAGCGGCGGAAGGCATTGGCACCATCCATACGTGCAGCTTCTAAGATGTCTTTAGGAATCGTCATTAAACCCGTGGTGTAAAGGACGATGTTAAAACCGGTGTATTTCCAGAAAACCATGATTGCGATAGACGGCTTCACCATAGTGGCATCGTCTAACCAACGGATTGGTTGAAAGTCGTTAACCCAAGCAAATGCCCAACCAAACAGCGTGCTATCGGCCAGAGCCATCAGCGTTTGGTTAATAATTCCTGAGTTAGGAGAGTACATATTGAAGAAAATCAGTGACGCTGCGACCGTTGATGTAATGAACGGTAGAAAGTACGCCGATGTTAGCCAGTGACGCATACGGTCACCCATTGAAACCAACATGTAAGCCACTGGAATAGCGACTAAGTGCTGAGCCACGCCTGAAGTGATTGCTAGCCAAAGCGTGTTCTTCAATGAACGCCATAGCCATGGGTCCGTTAAAGCAATGTGATAGTTCTCAAAACCAACGAACTCCATCGCATCCATGCCTCTTACCGGGTTCCACTCGTGGAACGACAGGTAAACAGAGAACAACAGCGGGAAGATCCCAAATACAGAAAAAATGATCAGAAACGGCAGAAGAAATCCATACGGTGTAAGCGCTTTCAAATTTAGACGAGAAAAAAGGCTTTTGTCCGCAGGTTCTATCGTTGTGCTCGCTGTATGATTCATAGTAACGACCTCTTAAAAAGGAAGCGCGTTATCCACGCTTCCTCACTTACTTAAAGTAAAAACAAATTAAAGATTACGCGTGCGACGCTTGATTAGACGCTCTGCCTCTTTAAGCGCAGTCTTGATGTCTTTGCCTTCATCAAGTACTTCCATCAATGCGTTCTCTAAGATAATAGAACGTGCAACGTGGTCGCCTTGTGCTGGAGATACTGGTTTGATGTTCTGTGCCACTTCAGCAAACAGTAGACGGGCTTTTTGTCCGCCTAGGAATTCCATCTCTTCTTGGAAAAGCTCATCGTCATACGTGGTGATGTTCGCTGGGAAAGCAGCAATCGTTTCGAAGTGTTTAAGCTGTACTTCACGATCCGTCGTCATGTATTCAATCAACGCCCAAGCTTCATCAGGGTTTTCTGATTGAGTTGGGATAGATAGGAATGAACCGCCCCAGCTGCCGTAGATACCATCAGGTAGGTTTTCTACCGCCCACTTACCTTTAGTTTCAGGAGCAATCCAGTTATTTAGGTGACCAAGAAGCCAAGCGCCAGAAAGTTGAGTTGCAAATGTGCCGTTGCGGAAGCCTTCGTACCATTCGTTAGACCAAGCCAAAATGCGGCCGTCTAAGCCTTTGTCGCGAATCTCTTTTGCTACTTCAAAAGCGTGAACAAAACGCTCAGATGTCACCACTGGATTGCCATCTTTATCGAAGTACAGACCTTCACCTTCAGGAACGGTCGTGAAGATAATCGCTTGTGCCACGTCGGCTGCCGAAGCGATAAGTTGTACGTTTTGCTCTTTCAGTTTTTCACCAGCAGCGATGTATGAATCCCAATCTTTGATTGCGTCTTCTACATTAATACCTGCTTTTTCGAACACGTCAGTGCGGTAGTACATAACGCCAGGACCAAGGTCGACAGGGATGCCGTACATATCGCCATCAGCGCCTTTGCCCTGTGCCCATGCGTAAGGTGCGAATCGTTCTTCGTACTTATCTGCACCGTAGTTTTCAGACAAGTTAACTAGGCCGCCAGAACCCACGAATGGACCAATTTTCTCAACGTCGACAACAATCACATCACCCGCACCAGAACCTGTTGCAAGGTTCGTTGTCAGTTTCGTGTGGTGGTCACCGTGGTTGTTCATAAGGTAATCAACTTTGATACCCGTTTCCTTTTCGAAATCAGGCAGTAATACCTTTAGGCTGCTATCGAAATCAGGGAAACCGTCGAAACGAATTTCTTTGTCTGCTGCATTTGCAGCTGTTGTACCTAATCCTAAAGCAACCGCGCATGAAAGCGCTAAGGTCTTAAATTTCATGTTCTATCCTTAATATTTTTATAGGGTAACTGGTAAATCCGATACCGAGTTTCTAGTGACCAACGTCGGCAGCAATTTAAAGTTCACGTCATGTTTTATTTTCTTTAGCTTTTGCAGAGTGAGCTGCACAGCTTCAATGCTCATCTCTTCAATTGGGAAATTAATGGTGGTCAAACTAGGGGTCAGATAGCGCGCGAAGATGGTGTTATCGAAGCCCACCAGTGATACATCTTTAGGAACAGACAGCCCCTCTTGATGCAGCACCTCAAAGGCGCCAAATGCCATGTGATCATTCGAAGCAAATACTGCGGTGAAATGACACTTACGATTCATCAGCTTCTTCATAGCACTGATGCCCGTCTCTTCAGTAAAGCCCGCTTCCGAGACTAAGGCTTCATCGTATGGCACACCCGCTTCTTCCAAGGCCTTTCGATACCCCTGCAAACGCCCCCTAGCGTCTGCTTTATCTAAAGGCCCGGTAATACACGCGATATCTGTATGTCCCTTTTGCAAAAGATATTGAGTAGCGAGTAGCCCCCCGACTTCGTTATCAATATCAATGCAACTCATCGCCATTTCTGGGATGAAGCGGTTAATTAAAACCACAGGGGTCCCCTGTTCTTCCAATTCAATTAAATAATCATCACTGAGCAATTGAGTATGAAGAATCAAAGCATCAACACGACGCCCCAACAGAAACTCCACAGACTCACGTTGCCCTTGCTCAGTATTCGAACCCGCTGTAACCACAGCGTGATAACCAAAGCGGCGTAGGTTTTCTTCTATGCAATGCAAGATGCCTGAATAGAAAGAACCACCAAGTTCTGGAACAACAACGCCCACACTACCAGTACGACTTGACGCCAAAGCTTGAGCGATAGAGTTCGGGCGATAACCCAATTCTTTGATCGCTTTTTCAACCTTTAATTTCTTGTCATGACTGACTCTGCTAGTGCCATTAATGACTCTAGACACTGTCGCCTGAGACACACCTGCATGTTCTGATACGTGTTTAATTGTCGCCACTCGAACCTCGATACTTCATTAGCTTGTAACCGCTTACAAAACGATTATTAAAGAAAGGCGTCTTGGTTGAAGTGAGTGTCATCACACTAAAGTTGGAGGTAAAAAGGCCAGTTGTGGAAATCATGAAAGCGCTTACAGATTAACTTCACGCCATGAAACAGTTTCATGAAATCATGAATCCATCGTGAGTCAGTTTTGTTAAAAGCCTTAGTTCCGTGAAGGGGTTTCAACACACCTATTGGCGTATCAAATACGATGGGTATCGAGTATTTTCCACCATCTAGGCTATTGATATGCAAAGGCTACGACGTGAGTTAGCCATTACAATTACTAGGGATAAAGCAGGGTACGCGAGATAGATTAAAATAATATGAAACGAGGTATTGAAGATGTCATGGAGAGCAGAGGGAGAGGCAATCCAAAATGATACAACAGATATTCAAGACGAAAAAAAGGGCACAAAGAATGTGCCCAAGAATGGAGTTAATTGAAACGTGCCCTAATTAATCTGCCTTTAGGGCTAAAATGGACAGTATTTACTACTTTTAAACACAGGCTCTTTGAAAATATGCCTAATTCAAAGAGCTGCTGTCGCTAGCTTGTGATTACCACCAAGCTTCAAACATCGCACCGAATGACAATGTATCTACATTACCATTGTCTTTTGGAGCGCCTTTTGTCTCTACATCACCCACAGTTGTGTAGAAGCGAAGCATTGGACGACTCCAAGGTAAGCCACCTAGAGAAACGTTCTGAGAAAGCGTTACTTTCCAAGCGTTCTCTTCACCGTCGTCATCGTAATCAACCATACCGTAGCCAGCCTCTAGCCATGTAGAGTGAACATCATCCCATTGGTATTGTGGACGAACGATACCCGCGTATTCCGTGTTCTCGCGATCTAAGTCTGAGCCAGAGTTGTCTTTGTACGACACTAAGTAATCAATGATGAAGTTGTCAGTTGCTGCGTAGCTACCTTCAACACTTGCGTACAAAGTTTGGTAGTCACCTTTAAGTTCAAATACCGATGAATCCGCACCGTCACCGTATTTCACTATTAATCGGTTAGAATCGCCTAAGCCTAACGTCGCACCTACCAAGTAAGCCGTTTCATCACTGACTTTAGTACCTGCAGTCACCACTTTTTCCGTTAAACCTGTATCTTGATCGATTACGTACTCAGTAGAGCTTGCTGTATCCGCTTCGCTCGACGCAAAACCGTAGTTCGCGTAGAAATCTAGGTTACCAATACCAGCGTCAATGCTGTGTAGTTTCGCGGTCACAGCGTATCGACCGTTGTCATTCACTAGGCCACCTTTCACTTGGCCAACAAAGCCCATATCTAGCTTAGCGCCACCGAAATCTAGGTTGTTAAAACCTGCACCTTGACCATCGTGTGTCATCCAGAAGTAATCATTCAAACCTTGTTGCGGACGTTGGTGGAAGTCGCGACCAGCCCACATGTAAAGTTCTGGTTGGCTTTCAAATACATTAGTTACACCAGCGTACATTTTTTTCATACTTAGGCCGCCATCGTCAGCCCAAGCGTCTGCTTCCCAGTGGTCGGCCATGAATACGACGTCCCAAATCGCACCATTGTCAGCTTCGAAAAGCTTAGCTAGCTGAACCTCACCACCATTGGCTTCGTTACCTAAACGACCGACAGAACGACCTGTTGTACCGATGTCTACGTAACGCTCATCACCGCTCTTGTAGTGAGCGCCGTAACGAGCATAACCAGAGAAGACGATGCCATCTGGCACCTTAGTTTCTGCAGTTAAAACCGCGGGTTGTTGATCGTTAACATAATCAATATCAACAACCTTAGATTCTAACTCTTGAATTCGTTTTTCTAGTGCTTCGATATTAGTATCAGCAGCAAAAGAAGAGAGTGAAGCAAGCGAAGCCGCCACTGCGACCGTTATTGGCAAAAGCTTAAATTTTTGCATTGTAATTCCCTATTATTTTTTTGAGTTTTCATCGAACAGGGAAATATTAAGCAATGAAAACGTTGAAAAGTTGGTTGCTGTTCACACTGATAAACCAGCCTAAATACCATGAAACTTTTAGAGTTATCACCAGAAATGGTTATTTATTTATAATCAGATAGATAGACGCAAAAATCCGTAACAATACAGCTTGAAATCGCTTTCATTTCATCAGTAATGGCGGGGTCTATCACGGAAAAGAGTGTGGTGGAGCGAGGAAAATATGGTGAAATTTTGATTGGTTTTCGTAAATATGAAAAGCCTCAAGATCTAAGGCAGATTTTGAGGCTTTTTGGATTGAGTCAAATACCCAGTTATCTAAAATTAAGTATTTTCTAGATTGAATCTAGGGACTCTATTCCCATATTGAACAGGGTAAATGCGTAGATATCAGCAGTGAGATCGATCGCTTTACTCAACGGCATTCCAGCACCATGGCCCGCATTAACATCGATACGAATCATCACGGGTGCACCGCCTTCATGCTTATCTTGTAGCTCTGAGATGAACTTATAAGAGTGAGCAGGTACCACGCGGTCATCGTGATCGGCAGTCGTCACCAGAGTTGCTGGATAATCCGTGCCACGCACCACATTATGAACCGGAGAATAACCAAGCAGATATTCGAACATCTCTTTGTTTTGCGCGGATGTGCCATAGTCGTACGCCCAACCTTCGCCAGACGTGAATGTGTGGTAACGCAACATGTTCAACACCCCAACCGCAGGCAGAGCCACTTGGAACAGCTCTGGCCTTTGTGTCATACAAGCGCCTACCAGCAAGCCTCCGTTAGAACCGCCGCGAATCGCCAACTTATCGCTACTGGTATAGTTTTCTTCAATTAAGAACTCGGCAGCAGCAATGAAGTCATCAAATACGTTTTGCTTCTGTTGTTGTGTACCCGCTTTGTGCCACGCCTTACCATACTCGCCACCGCCACGCAGGTTTGGCACCGCATATACGCCACCCAGTTCTAGCCAACTGCCAACCGTCCCCGAGAAAGAAGGCGTTAGGCTAACGTTAAAGCCACCATAGGCGTACAACATGGTTGGGTTATTGCCATCTAACACTAATCCCTTCTTATAAGAGATAAGCATCGGAACCTGAGTTCCATCCTTCGAGGTATAGAAGACTTGTTTAGACTCAAATTGATCCGACTCAAACGGAGACTCAGAGCGTTGGTAGATTTTAGAGCTTCCAGATTCAACATCAAAAGAGAAAATTGTTGGCGGCGTAACATAGTTGGTAAAGGTGTAATAAAGCTGAGATTGCTCGTTTTTTCCACCTAAGCCACTGGCCGTTCCCAGCCCAGGCAAATGAATGTCACGAACTAGGTTACCTTGGTAATCCAACTGCTCAACCTTAGACACCACATCCACCATGTAGTGAGCAAACAAGTAGCCACCACCCGTGCTGATATCCAATGGCTGTGGCTTTTCAGGGATGATTTCGAGCCATTTCCCATCGTGAGTATCAAAGCTCACCACCTTGCCATTAGGCGCATCAAGATTTGTGTATAGAATGAAGGTCTCATCTTGGTTATCAATGAGATAAGTGTCGCTATCCACATGATCAATCAACGTATTCAGCTTTTGTTCTGGTGAATTTAAATCGATATAGAACAGTCTATTACCCGATGTCGACTCTCGCCCTAGAATGATCAAGTAACGGTCGTCTTCAGTGGTGTAGCCCGACACATAACGGTGTTGTTCAGCGTTGCTCTCACCAAAAATTACCTTGTCGCTAGCTTGCTCTGTACCCAATTCATGGAAGTAAAGTTTGTGCTGTTCGGTACGTGCTGAAAGCTGGCTGCCGTCGGGCTTGTCGTAGCTAGAGTAATAAAAGCCGCGATTACCCAACCAAGAAATACCGGTAAATTTAGCGTCTGTGATTTCGGCTTCAAGCTGCTGCTTAGTCTCAGTATCAATCACAAAGATCTTACGCCAGTCGCTACCACCCTCTGAAATACTGTATGCCACTAGGCTGTAATCTTTCGAAAACGACACCGAGCCCAGTGATGTGGTGCCATCTTCCGAGAAGGTATTCGGATCTAGGGACACTTCAACCTGCAGGCCTTCTTTCTGACGATAAAGAATGCTGTGATTCTGCAGGCCGTCGTTCTTATAGAAATAGGTGTAATCACCTCGCACAAACGGCTGCGAGCTCTTTTTGTAGTCTTGCGCTTTCGCTAATCGCTCTCGCAGTTCTGCGCGATACGGGATTTGAGCGAGGTAATCAAACGTCACTTCATTCTGGCTCGCCACCCACTGCGCGGTTTCGTCACTTCTGTCGTCTTCTAACCAGCGATATGGGTCTTCGATTATCTGACCAAAATAGTCATCGCTGACGATCTGTTTGTTGGTGACTGGATATTGATACTCTTTTAAATAGCTCATCGTGATCCTTATTAAAAATAATGTGAAATCGTCAGATAACGCGTTCTGATGTGTTCAATCAATAACTTAATCTTGTTCGGTGGCTGGCGCGTAAAGGGGTACACCGCATAAATACCGAGCTTTTTACCCACTAAGTCAGGAAAGATGTCCACCAGCTGGCCGTTTCGAATATCGTGATACACCAGACAACGTGGCACGTACGCCACACCATGACCGCCCAAAGCGGCTTTTCTTAATGCCGTCGCGTTATCGGTAGAGAAAGAGCCAGAGACGCGCACGATGTATTTGTCGTTGTCGGTACAGCCATCCTTACTGTGTAAAAACTGCCACTCACTGGCACCTGTCGTTTGATAAGCGTATTGCAAACAATTGTGCTCAACCAAATCCTTGGGCTGCATCGGCTTACCGTTCTTAGCGATATAAGACGGCGAGGCACACACCACCCATTGTGAATCCAATATATGACGGGCAATTAAGCTGGAGTCTTCCAAGTAACCGGTTCGAATGACCAAGTCGAGACCATCCTCAACCAAATCAACAAATCGATTGTTAAGAGACATATCGACCGTTAAACCTGGGTGCATATTACAAAACTCGGCAACAGCGTCTGCGAGAATCAAATCTCCGGAGATAGTAGGCACTGACATTTTGATATGACCACTGACATTTTCACCAAAGCCTGAAACTGCGTCCATAGCCTCTTGAGCCGCCTGCTTCACATTTTTGGCTCCGTGTAACATTGCCTTACCCACCTCGGTCAGCGTCAATTTACGCGTGGTTCGATATAATAGCTGCACGCCAATCTCTTCTTCCAAACGCGCAACCCTCTTACTAACTACCGAATTTGTAAGGTTATTTTGTTCTGCCACCTTACTAAAACTACCCAACTCTACTACCTGTGAAAACAGGATCAAATCGTCTGCTCGCATTTGATTATGCCAATTTTGGAATTAATTATTTTCATTATTTCCCTATATCAATAAAAAATAAAGGGGTAAATTCACGCCAAATTAACAAAACAATTACAAAAACAGCTTTTGCAATCACATCGGTTACAAATAAAGCGACTCTAATTACAACAATTGAATCCATGAGATTCAGATTACACCTACAAAACTAATGACGTGTTATTCACTTCAAACATGAACGTTTGAAAACAAGTACGAGGAAGTACCCATGAGTGAAACTCTACTAGCTTTATTGGCCTTTTCGCCAATAGTTGTTGCAGCGATTCTGCTGGTTGGCCTTAACTGGCCCGCAAAAAAAGCAATGCCCGTGGCATTTGCATTAACCGTTGCTATCGCCCTATTCGCATGGGATATGTCTAGCACTCGCGTGCTGGCTTCAGTATTCCAAGGCTTCGGCATTACCGTGTCGGTTCTCTGGATTGTGTTTGGCGCCATCTTCTTATTAAACACTTTGAAACACACCGGAGCTATCACCACCATCCGCAACGGATTTACTGACATATCAGCAGACCGTCGTGTACAAGCGATCATCATTGCTTGGTGTTTTGGTTCATTCATTGAAGGTGCGTCTGGCTTCGGCACACCCGCTGCAATCGCCGCTCCGTTATTGGTTGCAATTGGCTTCCCAGCGTTAGCTGCGGTACTGATGGGCATGATGATTCAATCTACGCCGGTATCGTTCGGCGCGGTGGGTACACCTATCATTGTTGGCGTAAACAAAGGTTTGGATACGCACAACATCGGTGAAAGCCTGATTGCCAATGGTTCAACATGGGATGCTTACCTACAACAGATCACATCAAGTGTTGCAATCATCCACGCCTGCGTTGGTGTGATGATTCCTGTATTGATGGCAATGATGCTGACTCGCTTCTTCGGTAAGAATAAAAGCTGGACTGAAGGTCTTGATATCCTGCCATTCGCACTGTTCGCAGGTGCCGCTTTCACCATTCCTTACGCACTAACGGGTGTTTTCCTCGGTGCTGAGTTCCCATCACTGATTGGTGGTTTGGTTGGCCTTGCTATTGTTGTAACAGCAGCAAAACGTGGCTTCCTAGTACCTAAATCAAAATGGGATTTTGAGAGCGAAGACAAGTGGCCAGCAGAATGGCTAGGTTCTTTGAAAATCGATCTAGATGACAACAACCAAAGCCATAAGAAAATGAGCATGGCGATGGCATGGGCACCTTACGTGCTGCTCGCTGTCACTCTCGTTGCTAGCCGTGTGAGCCTTGAATTCAAAGGCCTACTTAAGAGCGTTAGCCTTTCTTTCAGCAACATCCTTGGCGAGACAGGCGTAAGCACAGCGATTCAACCTCTGTATCTACCTGGCGGTATCTTGGTCTTCGTCGCACTGGTTGCTGTTCTAATGCAATCACGCAGCGCAACACCACTGGCTAAAGCCTTCGGTGAATCGAGCAAGACTCTGATTGGCGCAGGTTTTGTGTTGGTGTTCACCATCCCAATGGTTCGTATCTTTATTAACTCTGGCGTGAACGGCGCTGATTTAGCAAGTATGCCAGTAACCACTGCAAACTTTGCAGCTGACCTAGTCGGCAGCGCATTCCCAGCGTTAAGTGCCACGGTTGGTGCGTTAGGTGCCTTCATTGCAGGTTCGAACACCGTTTCAAACATGATGTTCAGCCAGTTCCAATTCGAAGTAGCACAAACTCTGTCTATCTCTAGTGCTGTGGTTGTTGCTCTGCAAGCCGTTGGTGCTGCAGCTGGTAACATGATTGCGATTCACAACGTGGTAGCCGCATCGGCGACCGTAGGCTTGCTAGGACGCGAAGGCGCAACACTACGTAAGACAATCATCCCAACGTTCTACTACTTGGTGATGACAGGAATCATCGGCCTAGTGGTTATCTACGGCTTCAAAATGACAGACGCACTTATGTAAACCATAAGTCGTTACAAAAGCACTTGGCGTTAATACTCAATTCCCCGACTGCAACACCGTCTAATAAGACAGTTGATGAGTTTCGGAATGGATACTAAAACACATCAACACCCTCGGGTATTAACGCCATTTTATTGCTTCTCTGTTTCATTGTTTATTTGCTTCACCGATTAATTGCTTAACTGGTTAAGAAAGAACAAACACTTACTTTTCAAGAATTAAAGCAGCCCAAGCCAAGCTCTCATAGAAGGGCAACATCCCAAGAATTTAGGACTGAAATTATGATCATATCCGCATCGACTGATTACCGCGCCGCAGCAAAAGCGAAATTACCACCGTTTCTTTTCCACTATATTGACGGCGGTTCTTACGGTGAACATACCCTACGCCGCAACACGGCCGATCTTGCAGAGATCGCGCTCAAACAGCGTGTCCTCAATGACATGTCGGACCTAAATTTAGAAACCGAGTTGTTTGGTGAAAAGCTCGCGATGCCGATTGCCTTAGCACCCGTTGGTCTAACAGGCATGTACGCACGACGTGGCGAAGTACAAGCTGCAAAAGCCGCAGACAATAAAGGCATCCCTTTTACGATGTCGACCGTATCTGTATGCCCGATTGAAGAAGTCGCACCTAAGATTGAGCGCCCAATGTGGTTCCAACTTTACGTGCTAAAAGATCGCGGCTTCATGAAGAACGTATTGGAACGTGCCAAAGCGGCAGGCGTGACAACACTGGTCTTCACGGTGGATATGCCTGTACCTGGCGCTCGCTACCGTGACATGCACTCAGGAATGAGCGGCCCAAATGCAGCAATTCGTCGTGTATTCCAATCGATGCGTCATCCTAGTTGGGCGGTTGATGTTGGTCTGTTGGGTAAACCACACGATCTTGGCAATATCTCTACTTACCGAGGTTCTCCAACCAAACTGGAAGACTACATCGGTTGGTTGGGTGACAACTTCGACCCGTCGATTTCATGGAAAGACCTAGAGTGGATCCGTGATTTCTGGGACGGCCCGATGGTCATCAAAGGCATTCTTGATGAAGAAGATGCAAAAGACGCCGTAAGATTTGGTGCAGACGGTATCGTAGTTTCAAACCACGGCGGTCGTCAGCTTGATGGCGTTCTATCAAGTGCTAAAGCACTGCCTGCAATTGCAGACGCAGTAAAAGGCGACACTAAGATTCTGGTCGACTCTGGTATTCGTACTGGCTTAGATGTAGTTCGCATGATGGCGATGGGCGCAGACTGTACCTTGCTTGGTCGCTCTTTCGTCTACGCGTTAGCAGCGCAAGGACAAGCAGGTGTTGAGAACCTACTCGACCTTTACGACAAAGAGATGCGCGTTGCGATGACTCTAACTGGCGCCAAGACAATCAAAGACTTAACTCGTGATTCTCTGGTGGGGCTAGATTAAACCTCAACGACTTAGGTTCGGATTCGGACTAATGCTTTGGTCTACTTAGACTGAAGTTCAATCGGTGTCACAGCAATTACACTGCCGTTGTGACACCGTTTAAGCACTGGAAAATAAAATAAAAAGCTAGGGCGTGTTGATCTTT
>NZ_JBFRVM010000101.1:0-37506 GCF_041475145.1 Vibrio sp. 10N.222.49.A3 | reverse complement strand
TCGCTTGGTGATCACAACTCCCCCAGAATGTAAGCCTTTAACCATATTTATTTCAGGTGTATACGTGTTAAGGCTTTATATTGATAGGGTTGATGTGATACAGGTTACTCAGACATCAAATTCACTGAACCTATTAAACAAGCTAATCAATATATATCCTTGATACATAATGACCTTTATCATCCTGATTTTTCGCTGACTTTAATTATTTAGATGTTACCGTGACAAATTAATTTATATTAATTGACAATTTATCAACACCTGTCAATATTATGACAACTGTGATGTGTATTCTCGTCACTGAATAAACACCTTTTATTAGCGATTATGATTTTATCAGACAGAAGTGAATTTATTAGTTGTATATCTGTGGATGCCGATATGCAGTTTATTGCGAAATACCAAGACTTAACACTTACAAGTGTCTACCAACCTATATTTGATTCTTCTTTTACTCAGATAGGCGTAGAGGCTTTGGTTCGTATTTCCAATTGTAAAGGTGATGTCGTTCGCCCAGATCACTTCTTCCATTCAGACGAAACCTCATACACAGACAAAATCAACGTAGAGAGACTGAGCCGAGCCATTCACATCCGTAACTTCGCACAATCGACGGTCCGTCACTTAAACCTTTTTTTGAACGTACTTCCAAACGTTGGTGAGTTGTTTGCATCAGAAAAAGTAAAAGACACTCTGTTAGCTAAACGTCTTCACGAGCTTAACTTATCGTGCGAACAAATCGTCATGGAGTTGGTCGAACTTAATGTAGAGAGTGAAGAACGCTTAAAAAACGCGGCCCACTCACTTGCAGATAATGGTTTTCAAATCGCGGTTGATGACTTTGGAGCACAGGCGTCAACAGAGCAACGTGTTCGCCATATCACTCCTCATATCATCAAAATCGATCGCTCTGTTATGTTGGATTTTGAAAACGGTGATACTCAAAAAATGGAGTTAGTAGTTAAGCTTGCCAACCAAATCGGTGCAAAGACGGTCATCGAAGGGATAGAAACCCAACAGCAACTGACTGCGATGCAAAGTTTAGGCTTCGATATGTATCAAGGCTATCACTTAGCCATGCCAAAGCCGATTGAGTTGGATATCCGCCTAGCAATCTAGAATCTAGCCCCTATTCTCTATTCTCTATTCTCTATTCTCTATTCTCTATTCTCTATTCTCTATTATACCGGAAGCCGCTTTACCATTGGCTAACCACTTTTATAATACCTATCTTTTAAAACGATCCTTGTTAAGGCACGCATTGCTATCGCAACGTCCTCTTAGTTCGGACCTATCTTCGTCTTGTTTTATCAAACCATATCCGTAAAAAAGCCCAGTCAAAATTGACTGGGCTGGCTTAAAAGAATCTGTTTTATATCAATCCCTAATAACCCGCAGTGGACGGTTTGATTCTATATAGAATGGCGAACATCACTGGTACTACTATTAGCGTTAGTACTGTAGCAAAGCCTAAGCCTGCCATGATGGTAATCGCCATCGAGCCGAAAAATGCATCGAATACCAAGGGAATCATGCCCAAGATAGTCGTTAGTGCTGCCATAGATACCGGTCGTACACGACTGATCGCGCTGTCGACAACCGCTAAATATGGGTCTTTACCTGTTTGTAGCTCACTGTTGATCTGGTCAAGCAGTACGATACCGTTCTTCAAAATCATGCCACTTAGACTCAATAGACCTAAGAACGCAGTGAAGCTAAATGGCATATTAGTACCTAACAGACCAATCGAAACGCCAATGATAGAGAGTGGCACCGTAAACCAAATTACAAGTGGCTTACGAACCGAGTTGAACAGAAGCATAGTGATGATAAACATCAACAAATAACCCATTGGCAGTGAACCAAATAGAGATTCTTGTGCATCTTTAGAACTCTCGTACTCACCGCCCCAACTGATGCTGTAACCTTCTGGTAGAGCCAATGCTTCTACTTGTGGTTTTACGCGAGCAAACAAGCTAGCTGGTGTTTCATCACCCAATACATCGTGATCAGCCAGAACCGTTAACGTACGTTTTCTGTCACGACGTTGAATCAGTGGCTCAGACCATTGAAGCTCAACCCCATCGATCACTTGTTCTACAGGAATGTAGGTTTGCAGTGATGGGCTCCAGATCTTCACATTGTTCAGTGATTCAAAGTCAAAACGCTCTTCTTCAGGCAGGCGTGCCACGATAGGTAACATGTGCGTACCATCGCGCAGTAAACCGATGTTGTAGCCACCAAACGCCATCTGTAATGTCTCAGACAGATCCGTCTTTGAAATACCAAGGCGACGTGCCTTTGATTCGTTAAACAGTGGCACGAGCTCTTTGGTGCGTTCACGCCAGTCGTGACGCACATTTCGAGAACCAGGATCCGCCAACAAGATATCTTCTACCTCAACAGCTATGCTGCGAAGGATCTGCGGGTCTGCACCGCTAATACGAGCTTCGATTTTTGACGCTGGCGACGGGCCAAACTCAATCAATTTAAATTGGAACGTAGGTTGTTCAAATTTATTGGCCAAGTCCTTGTCTAGCCCTTCTAAGACTTTAAACATGGTGTCTCGGTCAGTCGTTCGTACCTGCAGTTGACTGTACGCTTCGTAACTTTTCTCGGGTTGGTATGTCAGCGCAAAACGTTGCATGCCTTGGCCAACTGTTGTAGTTACAAACTCAACGTCGTCTTGCTGGCGAATGTAGCTTTCAACTTTTTCTGTCTGCTTAATCGTTTCACGTACATCGGTACCTTCCGGCATCCACATATCGACGTAAAACATTGGCGTATTTGATGGCGGGAAGAACTGCTGCTTCACCATACCAAAACCAACAACAGAAACTGCTAATAGCGCGACCATACTTACTACGGTAAGCCACCTAAATCGAAGTGCTACTTTCAGACACGCGCCGAATACAACGAACAGAATACCTTTGTATGGGTCTTCGTTCTCATCGACCTTGTCTTCTTCTTTCAGCATCATTTCTGCAAGGAGCGGAGTCAGCGTTAGCGCTGTAACCCAGCTCAAGAACAATGAAAAACACAAAACCCAGAACAGTGAGCCCATGAATTCACCTGTCGCGTCTTTCGACAAACCGATTGGTGCAAAGGCCGTGATAGCAATAATGGTCGCACCCAATAGTGGCCATTGTGTTTGTGTCACGATGTCCTTCGCTGCTTGAAGCTTGGTTTTGCCTTTCTTCAAGCCAACCAGAATACCTTCAACGACAACAATCGCATTATCCACCAGCATACCGAGAGCGATGATAAGTGCACCCAGTGAGATACGGTGCAGTTCGACATCGTTGTAATCCATCAGGATGAAGGTTCCAAATACCGTCAATAGAAGCACTAGACCGATGATCAAACCACTGCGTAAACCCATTGCAAAAAGCAGTACGATGATAACAATAGCAACGGCTTCTACTAGGCTGATTAAAAAGTCAGCCACTGATTTGTCTACTTCTTGCGCTTGGTTGTAGAAGTAGTTCAGCTCTACACCGGCAGGCTTAATGCTTTCTAAACGATCCAGTTCGGCATCTAACGCGTTACCAATTTCGACGACGTTTACGCCTGAAGAGAACGCAATACCAAGGTTGATTGCTGGTTTGCCGTTGTACGTTAATACATTGCCCGGTTTTTCTTGGATACCGCGAGTAACCTCAGCGACATCTTTCAAGCGAATCAAATTGCCTGTGTCACGACCATGAATGATCAGGTTTTCTAGCTCTTCAACCGTGCTCAATGTTCCGTTAGGTTTGATTGTTAGGCTTTGGCCATTCAACATTACCTCGCCTGCCGATACCACACTGTTTTGTTGTGCTAACAGTGACGTTACCATCGACATATCTAGGTTTAGCGCCGCTAAACGCTCAAGTGACATCTCAACAAACAATTGCTCTTGTTGGTCACCCGCAATACTTACTTTGCCAACACCGTCAACCAATTCGATTTCACGCGTTAGGTAATCTGCGTACTGTTTTAGCTCGACATAATCGTAACCATCACCGGTCAGCATGATCATCACACCAAATACGTCACCAAAATCATCAATAATCTGAACTGAATTAACACCACTGGGTAGTGTTGGCTGTAGATCGTTGATTTTACGACGCATTTCATCCCAGATTTGGGGCAACTCGTCTGGACCGTAGTCCATCTTCATGCTGACCATAATTTGAGACATACCATTCGACGACGTTGAAGTGATCTTGTCGATATAAGGCAGTTGTCGTATCTCTTTTTCAAGTGGATACGTTAACTCTTCTTCAACTTCCATAGACGTAGCGCCAGGGTAAGTTGAAATAATCATTGCATCTTTAATGGTAAAAGCTGGGTCTTCTAAACGGGATAGGTTGCCAAAAGACGACACACCGCCAATGGCCAAAATGACTAGAAACAGCCAGCTGATTACTTTGTTTTTAATTGAATATTCTGCGATGTTCATTCTGCTTTTCCTGACAATTCGATTCCGTCACGGAGTTTTCTTAGATTCGAGTTTACGAGTCGATCACCTTGCTCAACACCATGAGCGATTAATGTGCCTTGGCCACTGATTTTGTCGACTTCTACTTCGCTTTTGAATGCTTGTCCGTCTTCCATTTTCCACACATAGAACTGATTAGCTTCAGAGCCCGCTTCTAGCGTTGTCATTGGTAACTGGTAACCTTGAACATCACTCAGACCCGCTTTCGCCATATCCACATTGACCGTAACGCTCGTGCCCGGCAGAATTTCACTTTCAGGCTGCTGCATCTGCATCCAAAACTCGTAGGTACGTGATTGTGGGTGCAATTCGCTAGTGTGCTCTAGATACGTCAGAGGATATTCCCCCGAGTGACCTCCAAAAGTTGCTTGGGGGCGGTAACTGCTCGAACGCATGTCTGGGCTGATCGACGCCAAAATAGAATCTGACACTTGAATTCGCACATACACCTTATCGTTCTGGTACACACTCAGGAGTGTTTCTCCAGGAGTCGTGTTTTCGAATCGTTGCTTATCTACGGTTGAAACTGTTCCTGAGAATGGCGCTAAAAGCTCTGTGTAACTTAACTTGCGTTTTGCTGCCGCCAAATTCGCCGATGCTAGTTTGTAGTTGGCCGTAAGTTGGTCGTGTTCTGATTGCGATAACATCTTGCTGCCAAACATCTCCGTACCACGGGCCAACTGTTTGCTCGCCAGTTTGAATTGAGATTTAGCATCAGTTAGATCTTGAAGGTACGTTGCGTTATCTAAGGTGGCTAATAACTGCCCTTTTTCGACTTTGTCACCGGCTTCCACCAATACTTGTTGAATTTCGCCTGCAAGCTTAAATGTCAACGGTGTAAGTTCTGCAGGCATCACCTGTCCATTAAAACTTCTGAACTGATCAGTCAGCGGCGCGCCAACGTCAAAGGTAGAAACCAATAAAGGCGGTTGTTCACGGTGTACAGCTTCATTGTTACAGGCTTGAAGTAACAAAACCGACGCGACAACAACTGATAATTTTAAAAGGTTCATTAAATACCCCCCTCACGAAGCCAAGCTTTTACTTGCTGTCCGTCAGATAACACATCCACACCGGCTTCAACGATAAGATCACCAGAAGAAAGACCTTCTATAACTTTACCTTGCTCATCAAGCAGGACTTGTAACTTAGAAATCGATCGAGAGTCTGGGTTATAGCGCCATAGCTCGCCATGGTCAGCTTGTTTGGTAAGCCAAGCTGAATCAACAATGCCAATACCGTAGTCTGACTTACTCTTCTGAACTTCAACTTGCGCTGTCATTCCAGAAAGTAGATTGATGCCTACCGGCTTGTCGATAGATACAACCGCTTGGTAGCTGTTGGTGTCTTCATCTGGTTGTGTAGAGATCTCTTTAAAACGCGTTGGGATACGAATACCGCGGTGGCTATCCATTACAACCCACATGTTTGAGCTCGTTAGGTCTTGAATAGAACGGTCTTCAAGCTTAGATACCGGAATAGAGAACGTCACATCCATTTCACTGTGATTCAAAATATTAAGAACTGGCTGCTTTTCAGCAATTAACTGATATTGCTTACCAAACACCATCGATACCATGCCATCGAATGGAGCAACTAATGTGGTGTAACCAAGGTTTGTTTTTGCTTGTTCCAACTCAACGTCAGCGGCAGTAAAGGTGTTGACGGCTTGGTCGTAGTAATCGGTACTGACTAACTTTTTCGAATACAGCTCAGAAGCTTGCTTGTATTGGCTGTTCGCCAAGTCAAATTTAGCTTGAGCTGCATCAACGGCAATACGGTAATCCGTCGCGTCTAATGCGGCTAGCACCTGACCCTTCTTAACTTCTTGTCCCATACGAACATCAAAAACTTCGATATCGCCACCCACTTGAAATGAAAGCGCAGCACGGTCGGTTGCATCCACTTTTGCGATAAAACTATCAAGCTCGATATCTGCCCGCAGAGGAATCTCAAATAACTTTACAGGCTTGATTACCTGCTCACTTTCCTCTGATTGAACTTTGTTACATCCAGTTAGAGAGCCTGCGAGCAATAGTGCGGCAATAAGCGCGCCCGTACGCTTGGTCGGTATCGCTTTGATAGACAAATTGGATTGCATGATGCTTCTCCATTTAATTATTATGATTTATTACACAGGTGGGCAGTATATTTATTATTAAAGAGTTCTCAAGCTTTACTTTCCACCTGTGCAGTATTTTTTATTTCAAGAAAAACAGTGTAGAATGTGGTAATCAGGTAAATGTAGAAATGAAGATGACTGAAAAGAAACAAGGCAGAAGAAGCGCGAAAGACGCTGAAGAGACGAGATTTTTGATCATGGGTGTAGCTGCGGATATGTTCTGTGAGCATGGTTATGACAGTGTTTCTCTTCGTAACATCAGTGAGAAAGCAGGCGTATCTCATAGCCTTATTCGCCACCATTTTGGTAGCAAAGAGAAAATCTGGCATGCTATAAGTGATTGTTTACATGATTATTTTCAGTCATACATTGCTAAAATCGTAGAAGAATTACCAAAAGGCGTCGCGCCAAACATTACTATCTATTTATTCAGTATGCGCCTCTTTAGCAACATGATTCACTCACGCAAACCAATGCAACTTATCACCGACTCTGTTCGCCAAAAAGACAACTTGGTCGATTACTTTATCGACAATGTTGGTGATATCGAAAAACAAATCAATATGTTGGCAGATGAATATAATGATGCGAATCCAGATAATTTGATCAACATTTACGAAATTAAATGGCAAATGATCATGTATGCGCACGGAGCGGTATGTCTTACTCCTTTCATGGAAAGCACATGGAATGAAGGCGTCATGCAATCGACCCCTGAAGAAGCATTGTTAAATCATTGGCAATTGTTCAACAAGCAAATGATCAGTACGTTCAATATCAGTGATGAATGGGTATTGAATACAAGTTCGATTGAAGAGCTTATTTATGAAGTCCCTTGTGTGTGGAAATGTGAACATTAGCAAAACAAACACTAAAATCGCGGCTTCAAGTTTCATGCTTAGTGCTTAGTGCTTAAAATGAAAACGAAAACGAAAATGCCCCGCTACTGATAACAGTAACGGGGCATTTTTATGTCTGAGCAAGTCTGCTTAGTTTTTACAGTATCACAAACGATGCAACCGCCAGCAGGTTTAGCGACGCGCTTTACCGCGATTTTGGTGAATCTTAAGTTTCGCTTTCATCTTACGTTTTTCTGATGAGCGACTTTTACTGCGACCACCTCGATCGGGGGCTAGATCTTTTTCTAGGCTTGGTTCAAAGCCCTCTAACCACTCTTGAGGCAAGCGAGTATCAAGTAAGCGTTCAATGTCACCCAGAAGATAAGCTTCATCCTGGCTCATCAAAGAGATCGCTAAACCACTGTTGCCAGCACGGCCAGTACGACCAATACGGTGAACGTAGTCTTCCGCTTTAAATGGCATATCGTAATTCACAACTTGTTCTAGCTGCTGGATATCAATACCTCGAGCTGCCACGTCGGTTGCAATTAACGCGCGTACTTTACCTGATTTGAAATCATCCAGTGCTTTTTGGCGCGCACCTTGGCTCTTATCACCATTGATTGATGCCGCTTTAATGCCATCTAGCTTAAGCTCTTTAACGAGAGCATCGGTACCCTGCTTAGTCTTAGTAAACACCAACACTTGTTGCCAGTTCTTTGAGCCAATCAAATAAGCCAATAATTCACTCTTGCGCGATTTATCAACTGGATAAACCATCTGGGTAACGGTGTCAGCGGTGCTGTTTTTTGGCGTCACTTGAATTTCGCTTGGCGACTGCATCATTCGATGTGCCAGAGCTTTAATTTTGTTATCAAACGTCGCAGAGAAGAACAGAGTCTGTCGCACCTCATTCATACGAGAAAGAATGCGTTTGATATCAGGCATGAAACCCATGTCTAGCATGCGGTCTGCTTCATCCAGTACCAACACTTCAGTGTGGCTCAACATGATGTTCTTAGTGAACATATGGTCGATAAGACGGCCCGGAGTCGCGACAAGAATATCAGCTCCCCCGCGTAGGTTTTCAGTTTGAACCTTCATACTAACGCCGCCGTAAGCCACCACGACTTTGATGTCGGTACCCTTTGCGTAGCTGGTTACGTTATCGAAAACCTGTTGCGCTAGTTCACGTGTTGGTACCAACACAAGCGCACGAACTAGCTTCGGGTTTGGAATAACGTTGTCTTTTGTCTCGATTAATCTTTGGATAATTGGCAAACCAAATGCGGCCGTTTTACCTGTACCCGTTTGAGCACCAGCCAATACATCTTTACCTTCTAATACCAATGGAATCGCTTGCTCTTGAACACTGGTAGGAGCCGTAAAGTTAAGCTCTGATAGCGTAGCAAGAAGATGCTCAGATAATCCTAGTTGGTTAAAAGATTTTGTAGATTCAGACATAGTATGATGCTCAAAGATTAAATAGGCGCGGATTGTAGCAAACCTGCATTACGCTGTTTACCTTTCCTTTTGATTTTTCTTCATTTGAAGCGAATTAAACTGCTTCGCTTCTTCTAAAACACTAGGATAAAGTTTATGAAAGTGACACTGCAACGTGTTGTAGTGATGTTCTAGGTCGTGATAGCAAGATTTAAGCATCCCAAGCTTTGGCCGTCTCAAAGCCATGCGTTGCAATACCACCTCAATGGAAGGCATGTCTTGATAACTTAGCAACCAACGTTGTTCTGCCATTTTCTGGTGAACAGTAATGAAGTGCTCAGGCCAATGAGGCTCTTGGTGTTCAAAGATCTGTTGATGGCTGTCTACGCAAAAGCGCTCAAGTGATTGCGTTGAGAACTGAGCCCAATGATTGGCTAAGCAGTGATCCCAAAATACATCGAGTGCGATAGGTGCAAAGCGTCGTGTTTGGTGTGAGAAAAGCGATTTTGCAGAACGAGACACATCATGAAGATCAGTATAGCTATCAACGAATCGATGAAGTCTTATTCCGTCTGAAAGTGAGTTTGAATAGTATTTACTAGGGTCGCCTTTAACGAAGTCACCTAACAGATTACCCGCTAAGTTACTTTTACAATGCTTGGCGATGTGGAGGTGTGCGAGAAAGTTCATTGAACCTCATTAAAGTATCGAGAACTAAGTAACATGGTAAACGTACTCGTTTATCTTCGCGAACTTTAATGAGGATAGTTTTGTTATGACGTGTGAGCTAATGAGATTTGCTCAGTTTAAGAATTGTTTAATTTGAGAACGTTGAACTACAGAAACCTTTAGCTCAGTAAAACCTAATTAAAGATTTTAAAAACTTAGTTCGAAGACTTGAAAAGCTCTTCTGCTAATTGTTTAACCGTCTGTTCATAGTCAGATAAATCGATACCAATTTCCATAGCATCTAACAACTCTAGACTTTCGTCATTATAAGATTGGTCACTCATAGTGCCCCCTCTATTCCTTGGTGTGGACATGTTGTCCGATTAACTAGTGCACCATCTTGGACTTATATTATGTCACTTTGATGAACGCACTCTACTCTACCCATTCCATATTTATAGCTTGAAGCTACTCGCGATCATTAACGCTTGTTTACGCTAAAGGGGCATACGCGAACGACATATGTACTGTCACCTTACACCAATTACAACAAATTACCCTATAAATTTTGATGCAAATCACACTCAAACGTTTGCTTAAGCATTTTTAGTTCCTTACGCACCAACCACTGTACATATTAATATACAGTGGATATTTTTAATTACATTAAACATTGCATTTGGAATTAAACTCAATCAAGATACTTGAAAATCGAGATATTCTTTGGGTTTATTCTCTTAGACCAGAAGAAACACAACGAAAACCCACCCTAACGTAAAGAATTATATACAATGAATAAATCAAAGGTTTTTGGTAGTACTTTGATCATTGCAGGCACAACCATTGGTGCCGGCATGCTCGCTCTTCCACTCGCATCTGCAGGAATTGGCTTTTCAACCTCACTATTTCTAATGCTTGGCTTATGGGCTCTCATGAGCTTCACCGCATTATTAATGGTAGAGCTTCATCAATTCGCTGAATCGGACGCAACTCTACACACGTTAGCTCACACGATTTTGGGAACGAAAGGAAAGTGGATCGCAAGCTTCGCCGTGATGTTTCTTTTCTACGCTTTGTGTGCCGCATACATTGCAGGTGGCGGTGCGCAGTTTAACCAACGTATCTCGGATATCGCAGGGATTGAACTCAATGGCCAAGTCACTACACTCCTATTTACACTGTTAGTTGCGGGAGTTGTGACGATTGGTACACACAGTGTTGATAAAGTTAACCGCGTTTTATTCGGACTTAAACTGATTGCGATGGTACTGGTACTCAGTTTCCTTGCACCAAACATCACCTCTCAATACCTAATGAGCATGCCTTTGCATCAAGGCCTGATTGTTGCTGCGATACCGGTTGTGTTTACCTCTTTTGGTTTCCACGGCAGCATCCCTTCAATTGTTCGATACCTGGATGGTGACGTTCGCTCTTTACGTAAGGTCATGATTATTGGCTCTGCACTGCCTTTGGTCATCTATGTTTTCTGGCAGAGTGTTACGTTGGGTGTGGTTAGCCAAGAGCAATTATTGTCTGATACTAGCTTGGGTGCGCTTCTAGTCTCACTATCGCAAACTGTTCATCAATCAAACTTAAGCTTGATCGTGGGTGTATTTGCTGACCTTGCACTTCTTACTTCTTTTATTGGCGTGAGCTTGGGGTTATTTGAATTCATGGGGGACTCTCTAAGCAAGAAACTAGGCAATGCCAAACGCGTTAAGACGGCCGCTATCACTTTTTTACCACCATTAGGTTTTGCCTTGTTCTACCCACAAGGTTTTATCATGGCTTTGGGTTACGCTGCCATTGCACTTTCAGTGCTCGCAATTCTGCTGCCGACAGTAATGGTATACAAAGTTCGTTACACAGATTTAATAGTAAAACCTCACGCTACAGAATCAACTTACCAAGTGTTAGGTGGAAGCAAAGCGCTGTTTTTAGCGGGTAGCGTTGGCGTGTTTATCATTGCAATTCAAATCCTTATTTCAGTAGGGTTATTACCATCATTAGGCTAATAAACCCATCGAGAGCAAAAATACTTGATTGATGTCTCATGAACGATATATTGCTATCATTAACTTTCATAATTAGTCGATCGAAATCACATTTTTATTGAGGTCGGTTATTTAGAGTCCACGGTAAAGGATTTACCGTGGAGTTTTTATGAAAGAAGTACAATTTAGAACGATAGACAAACTGTTTATTAAAATGTCTATTAACGACAAGTTTTGGGTCATTTTCTTGATCTTTTTTGCCGCTGTGGCAAGCCTCGCTGGCCTCAACTACGTCAACAATATGGAACAAATTGACGCGAGTGCAAAACAGCAGGTTGAATATCAGTTGCAAGGCATTTTATCAGCGTCAGATTCCCCAGCTTCGGTTCGTTCTATTAGCCAACAAACACGCCTTCAAGAAACCACTATTTCAAACACGGGTTCGGTGACTGCTACGGCACTGGCACAAGATGGCAACTACTACTCTCTTACCGTTTCAACTACTGATACACAGAACCAAAAGCAGCAAGCTCTGTACACATTATTACTCAGTCTTTTATGGTGTTTGCCTTTTGGTCTTTTCTGTTACTGGGTTGCAACCTTCCTAGGTGGCGCACTTTGGGTTCTTTACTCAACCACTCAAAAGATTGGTGATGGTGATTTAACATCTCGCCTTGGCTTCCATCCGGGCCGAGATGAGTTTGGTACGATTGGTTGCGCCCTTGACCGTTCAATGGATACGCTAAGTGAACTAGTCAATAACGTAAACCAAAACGCAGCGACACTGAGTGAAACGTCAGCTTCTTTCGAAAAAGAGATGAAGCGCAGTGAAACACAGATTATGAGCCAGAATTCATCTCTAGACTCTGTTGCAACGGCAATGGATCAAATGACGGCATCAGCGAATGAAGTATCTAATATCTCTGCGCGCTCTACAGAGCAAGCAGAGCAAGATGCTCAACAAATCAATGATAGCCATGCTATGGTTCAGCAAGCAATCTCAGAGATAACCACCCTTTCTTCTTTGATTGAGCAAACCTCGTCTTCTGTTACGAGCTTGAATGTAAATACAAGCCAAATCAACGAAGTCATCACCACGATCAACGCAATTTCAGAGCAAACCAACTTACTTGCGCTAAATGCCGCGATTGAAGCAGCTCGTGCGGGTGAACAAGGTCGTGGTTTCGCCGTTGTTGCTGATGAAGTGAGAACGCTTGCTAGCAGAACTCAATCCGCTACAGTTGAGATCCAAACGATGATTGAACGCTTACAGCAAGAGAGTCAAAATATTGCTAAGATCACGGTGCAAACGGTTGATCAAGCGCAAACCAGTAGCCAACTCATTTCACATATCGGTGATGACGTAAACTCGATTGCAGATTCCGCACAAGCGCTAATTGACATGAGTCTACAAATAGCAACGTCAGCTGATGAACAAAGCAACGTAGCGAATACCATCGCTGCTGAGCTTAATGATATACGAGGCCAATCAGACGTAATCAAAGATGTCGCTCAAAACTCTTCAAAGGGCGTATCTAAGCTGACTGAAGCATCGGTTTCTCTGTCTCAAACTTTGGCAAGATACCGCACTTAGCACTTGGCAAATAACTATCAACTATCAACTATTTGCACTTAATGCTTAATGCTTAATGCTCAGAATTAAGAACAAACCTAAGAAGGACTCATATAGAGTCCTTTTTTATTGGTGCTGATTAATAACTATGGTAAAACCATACTCCTCAGTTATTAACATGAAGTAAGTCGCAAAGGAGGGATTAAGAGGAGCCAAAACTGTCTAATAATCGAGCTTAGGGGTAATCTATTTGAACGGGTCTTATTTTCGCTTACCCTTTTGCTGCAGGTGACACATAATGAATAAAACAGATGCACCATACACCGACGACATCACATGCCCTTTATGCCAACATGACGAATATCTACTTTCAGAAAGTGGAGAGAAGTTCACTTGTGCTGCATGTGGTTTCCACACAACACAATTAAGCAAAGTAGTCAGCCTTCAATTAGGCTTTACCCCACCAAAGCTCCAGAGTGCGGTATACCACCACTTGAGCAGCGCTTGCCATTAATCCAAATCGATATTTCTTCCAAACTGTAAATATCCTGAGCCGCTAGCTCTGCTATGTCGGCTTCGGTATTATCACTCAATGAACCTTCAAACGTTGGTCGCAATCTAAAAGATTGAATACCCGCACGAACCCCTGCTTCAATGCCTTTCACCGTGTCATCAACATAAATACATTCGTTTGGTAAAAAGCCCATATTCATTGCGGTATACATGATCAGGTCGGGCTCCGGTTTCCAGCTATTGGCATCAAAAGCTGAAAATACTTTGCCTTTGAAGTCGTCGAGCATTCCTGTCATTGCCAATGAGGATTCAACTCGATATTTAGGCGCATTGGAAGCGATACAAAACTCAATGTCTTGTTGCTTGAGGAATTCAATAAGCTCAATAGCACCATCCATCGGCTTTAAATGGCGTTGGAACAAGGCTTCTAATTCAGTGCGATAAAGCGGCTCGAGTGTATCGATGGAGATAGATAGCCCTAAACGTGCTTGCGTATCCATTAAGATGTCAGCTAGCTTCCCACCTTGAAAGTGCACATAGCAGTCATTAACGCTTAACTTAGCCCCAAAGCCAGAAAACACATTCACTAAGGCTTGGCAACACAGCTTCTCGCTATCGATGAGTGTTCCATCACAATCGAAAATTACACATTTAGTTTGTTCTAACCGCATAGCTCTCTCACTCGCATTGAATTCAAGTTTTATCCTATAGTGTTCTTTCAATACGCGTGATGATTAAGGTAACACTTTACCTATCGCCCCTTATTTCTCTACGCGAAATATGCAGTGGATCACTTTATGCTTAACCATAAGCAACAGCACTCATTAAATTAATATACTTTGAGCGTCACCAATCACGACTTTATTTGCCAATAAACCGTTAATTCACGGCCAATTCTTCAATAACAATAGGTTTATCCGTTAATTCAATGCGACATTCAGCGGTGATGGTATCTGGATACGAATCACGGATAGCAACAAACTCGGGTAAGTGGCTCAGTAGTAACTGAGTAAGCTCAGGGTCGAACTGACAGCCGCATTCTCTCTCGAACAAATCGATAACCATCTCTAATGGCCACGGCTCTTTGTAACAACGGGCACTGAGTAGTGCATCAAACACATCCGCGACGGCCGTAATACGGGCAAACAAGTGAATTTCGTCACCCACTTTGCCATTAGGATATCCAGCCCCATCCCAACGTTCATGATGCTCGTTGGCAATGATAGCAGCCAGATTGGTAATATCACCGGCTCCACTCTTCAGTAAGTTATAGCCTGCCGTTGTGTGAAGCTTCATCACTTCCCACTCTTGCTCGGTCAATTTACCTGGTTTATCCAAGATTGATTCTGGGACTGAAATCTTACCCACATCATGCATCGGACTGATGATCTCTATCATCTCGACCTCGCGATGGCTCAAGCCACGATACTTAGCAAGCAACGCAGACAACTTGGCGACACGTTTAACGTGATTACCGGTTTCGCCAGAGCGAGTTTCAATCGCCTCTCCGAGAACATGAATCATATCTTTTTGAATATTCAGTGTTTGTTTCTGGAGTTTTAAGATTCGTTTGCTCTTTTTAGCCAGTTCTTTCTTTTGGCGTAGAGTGACAAATTGCATCAAAATAATCAGGCTCAAACCTGCAATGACCATCGACAATCCCAATAGCAACTGAAAGTTTTTACGAATAAAGGATGAAGGCTCATTAATGAATACAGCCTCATCAGGTAGCGCACTCTCACGGATACCGAAATTTGTCATCGCTGGATAATTGAAAACAAAACGTTTGTTCTCACCTGGAGTTAAAGGTTCGTCGAAACCAAGAGGTAGGTACTTATCGAGCGCCTTAACCGTCTCTTCACCCATGCTTTGAGAGTGATTCACATAGCCACCAAGTACATCTCCCGAAATATAGAACTGCCACAAAGCAAACACTGGAGCAGCACTTGCTTTAGACAAAGTATCCGAAACCTCTTGATAAGTATGATACACGCCTCGATTCAATTCGGTATTGTAATGACTGAGCAAAACCGCGTCATCAGCAGAGATACCTTCCAAAAACTGACGGGTACGCACTAACGATAAATCGCGTATTTCAACCAATGTGATATTAGGGAACTCAGTCATCACGCGATTCATCTCTTTGCGAATTAACTCAGAAGTGACACTGTAATCATTGATGAAATACAGTATTTTTAGGTTAGGTCTTAACTTCGAAATTAGATCAATATTGACGTCTATCTGATCGTTCTCATAAAGCACGGTTGCTCTATCAGACACCGAATACATGTCGGTACTGAAATCGTTAATACCGGCAGCAACGACAGGTGTGGAGCGATCGATCAAACTAGGCAGAGATTCAAGGAAGTTAGCCGCGTTGTCGTCAGTCGCGATTACACCATCAAACTTATAATCTGCATATTTGGTACGTAAGTAGTTTGCGATAGAATCGTAGTACTCAGGGCTATGGACGCGCTTTGAATCCAAATACTCGATTGAGAGTTTAACTTCGGCTTGAGATTGGCTGAACGCACTGTCTATCCCTTTTTGGAAGTCAGCGGTCCACTGATAAGAAGGTTCGTATGAGTGTAAAACTAGGATGCGTTTGATATCCCAGTCATTAGCAAAACTGAGTGAAGAATAAGCGCTAACACACAATACAGCGATTGAGAACAATAGCTTGTACATACAATACCCTTTAAATAAGACGGGGTATTTTACTTAGATTAACGCTTTCTCAAAGAACCTTTAGTTCTCGACCCACACTTTATCGCGAGAAGCATGATCTTGTGCCCAAAAATCAAGGATCTGCTTAGCAAAAGCGTTGATACTTTGACCACTTCCAACCACAACGTCTGAGATTAGCAGAGAATCCTCCGCTTCTGTAACGATAGCGCTCGCTGCTACATCACCATTTTGAGTCCCTATGTATAAGACATGTTCGTCAGATAACATAATCTGACTCAAAAACTCTAACATGTACGCCCTTTCGGTTTCATCTTGGTAAGCGCTGGCTTGGTTAAGTGAAAAAAGTACGGTCAGTTTATGGAAGTCGACTTTATGCAGTTCATCAATTTGGGAAGGTGTTTGATCTTGGGTGAGGAGTTGGTATGTCTTGGACGGGAGTTTGCTTTGATAAAGTTCTCGGCCTAGCAGGCTCTCTTTTGCGGGGTAGGCAATATCGAGTTGACTAAACAGCCATTGGTTTTTCTTCTGTACAATTTCAGGTATTTCGTTATTCATTCTTTTAGTACCTACGGTTAGTATCCCCAAATGTCACAGCTATTTGGAAGACATATATTCGACTGAGGTGCCGAGCTACAAGCACAGAGCATACAGAGCATGACCAAGGCCAACAAGTACTTAAAATGCTTCATATTTTCCATTATCCAACAACATCCTTTAAGAACTTAACGAAAAGCTCTACACTCGTATTCAAGCTTTCAATATCCTTATAGTAAACAGAACTCTATAAATAAAAAGGACTTCTTATGAAAAAAGCCTTAATAGCAGCGGGTATCATCACAATGTTGGCTGGCTGTTCGGACAACGAGGTTGGCGACGTCTCTCTTGGATTCTTCACAATGAAGGATATCAAAATGTCTTCTTTAGATGATGATAAAATCGCAGGTGTGACTTGTCATATCGCTTCAATCGAAGCAAACCTTAGCCTTTCCGATCCAAGCGATAGCTCTATTTCTTGTCGTCAAACCGGTGAAATTACATCAGAAATGATTGCTAAAATAGACAAAAGCAAATCTGGTGAAGTGGTGTTCAAACAATCAAAAAGTATCTTCTTTAAAACAATGAAGGTTCGTCGTATCTACGATGCAGAGAATCAATCGCTGCTTTACTTGTCATACACCACCAAAGAAACAGAAGGCAGTTTCAAGCATAGCCTTTCAACCGTTCCCCTATGGGGTACTGAGGCTTACGTTGATCCAGCAACACTCCTCCCAGCGGAATAGGCTCACGTAAATGCCCTCAAGCGAAAAGTAAAACGAGTCACCTGTACAGACATCGTACAGGTGATTCTAAATGTAATAAAAATGAAAGAATCAGAAACAAAATGTGATATCATTCGGCAAAATTTTTTCACTGTATTTTTCATATGAAGTTTCCTGGACAGCGTAAATCTAAACACTACTTTCCAACTCACGCACGTGATCCGTTGGTCAACCAAATGCAACAAACGCCTAAGCTTCACCGCGCAACAATTGTCGGTGTTGGTCAAACGATTGTTGATATCGAAGCCCGTGTTGATAACGCGTTCCTTGAAAAATATGAGCTGAGTAAAGGTCACTCACTGGTATTGGAAGAGAGTAAAGCAGATGCGCTGTACGAAGAGTTAGTTGAGCGCGGTTTGATCACGCATCAATACCCTGGCGATACTATCGGCAACACACTGCACAACTATTCCGTACTTGCAGACAGTAAATCTGTATTGCTCGGCGTTATGTCTAAGAAGATTGAAGTTGGCTCATTTGGTTATCGTTACCTTTGCCGCACTTCTTCTCGTATGAATCTAAATCACCTTCAAACGGTTGATGGTCCTATTGGTCGTTGCTACACGCTTATTTCTGAAGATGGTGAACGTACGTTTGCAATCAACGAAGGCCACATGAACCAACTGCTTCCTGAAAGCGTTCCTGAAAAAGTGTTCGAGAAAGCATCAGCATTGGTTGTGTCGTCATACCTAATGCGCGGCAAACCTGAAGATCCGATGCCAAAAGCGGTACAAAAAGCGATTGAATACGCGAAAGCGCACAATGTGCCAGTTGTACTAACACTTGGTACTAAGTACGTGATCGAAGGTAATGCGGAATGGTGGCAAGAATATCTGAAAGAAAACGTAACCATCGTCGCGATGAACGAAGACGAAGGTGAAGCGTTAACGGGTGAAAAAGATCCGCTTCTAGCTGCTAACAAAGCACTTGAGTGGGTTGACCTCGTTCTCTGTACTGCAGGCCCTATCGGTTTATACATGGCTGGCTACACTGACGAGCCTGCAAAACGCGAAACCACTCTGCCATTATTACCGGGTAACATTCCTGAGTTCAATAAATTCGAGTTCAGCCGTGCTATGCGTAAGCAAGACTGTCAAGATCCGGTAAAAGTCTACTCTCACATTGGCCCTTATCTTGGTGGCCCGCGCGAAATTAAAAACACCAATGGTGCTGGTGATGGTGCACTTTCTGCACTTTTACACGACATGGCAGCAAACAGCTACCACCACGTGAATGTACCAAACTCAGAAAAGCACGAGCACTCGTGTCTAACGTATTCTTCTCTGTCTCAAATTTGTAAGTACTCAAACCGTGTAAGCTATGAAGTGTTGACTCAGCACTCTCCTCGCCTTTCTCGTGCACTACCTGAACGCGAAGATAGCTTAGAAGAAACATACTGGGATCGTTAAGCGACTCTATTAGGTAGTTAACTCTTAGAGGTTAACGCCAAGTTGGATTACCCATTCCTTGAAGGGCTGCTATATGCAGCCCTTTTTGTATTCAACACCAATATAACGGCAGCTGAAGGTAATCAGATCGAATATTTTGCTCGTTTAAGATTTGATCTCGCGCAATGACTCTTTAGATCTGTTATCTTCCAGCACATAATTGATGTGGTTTGCCTTTACTTGGCAAATTTATACAGTACTATCGCCACGCAAACGTTTACGTACCACCTTTCGGTTCTGATATAAGGATCAAATATGCTGTCTGATATTGATATTTGTCGCTCTACTCCCCTTAAAAACATCAGTGAAGTTGCCAAGCAAGCTGGCCTGCACCACAACGAACATCAGCCATTAGGGCAATACAAATCTAAAGTGTCTCTCACATCACTTGAACGCCTCGCTAGCCAACAAGATGGTAAATTAGTCGTGGTTACGGCCATCACACCGACGCCTCTTGGTGAGGGCAAAACCGTCACCACTATCGGACTAGCACAAGGTCTAGCAAAGATTAACCAATCCGCTATGGCCTGCATTCGCCAACCTTCAATGGGCCCGGTATTTGGTGTAAAAGGTGGTGCAGCCGGCGGTGGCTATTCACAAGTTGCCCCAATGGAGCAATTGAACCTTCACCTGACTGGCGACATTCATGCCGTAACAGTCGCTCATAACCTCGCATCTGCCGCTATTGACGCTCGTTTGTATCATGAGCAACGTGAAGGGTTAGAAGCCTTTGAGGCTCGCTCAGGCTTAAAAGCTCTGGATATCGACCCACGCAGAATCGTGTGGCGACGTGTACTTGACCACAATGACCGCGCACTGCGTATGATCACGGTTGGCAAGAACGAAGCAGACAAAACAATTAATGGCTTTGAGCGCGAGGATGGCTTTGACATCTCAGCCGCTTCAGAGCTGATGGCTATTCTTGCTCTCACTGATGACCTCCAAGATTTAAGAAAGCGTATCGGACGAGTGGTACTCGCATACAACAACCAAGGCTTGCCATTAACTGCAGATGACTTCAACGTAGCAGGTGCTATGACAGTCACAATGAAAGACTCCATAGAGCCAACATTGATGCAAACCCTTGAAGGGGTTCCTACCCTAATCCACGCGGGGCCATTCGCTAACATCGCACACGGTAACTCTTCTATTATTGCCGATAAGGTTGCGTTAAAGCTAAGTGACTTTGTCGTGACGGAAGGTGGCTTCGGCTCAGATATGGGTTTTGAGAAAGCATGTAACATCAAAGTGAAAGCATCGAAAAAAAATCCAGATTGTGCTGTTATTGTCGCAACATTACGTGGTCTAAAAGCCAACTCAGGTTTATACGATTTGAGACCAGGAACTCCGCTACCAGATTCAATCTTTAATGATGACCAAGACGCGCTTATTGCAGGGTTTGAGAACCTTAAATGGCACATCAACAGCGTTAAGCAATACCAAGTGCCTACCGTTGTTGCGATCAATCGATTTCCACAAGATTCAGCTCAAGAGCTCGATGCTTTGAAACAGATGATCACCGACTTCGACCCAAGCGTTAGTGTTGAAGTAAGCGAAGTATTTGGTCAGGGTGGCGAAGGGGCGACTAAATTGGCTCACGCCGTAGTAAAAGCTTGCCAAAAACAGAGTGAATTTAAGCCGTTGTATCACTCAAAGCAAAGCCTAGAAGAAAAACTGATGGCCGTCGCTGAAGTTGGCTATGGCGCAGCAAGTATCTCGCTATCTCCACTGGCTAAAAAACAACTGGCCGAATTCAAACTGCATGGCTATAACGACCTATCGGTTTGTTTAGCAAAAACACCACTATCGATCTCGACAGAAGCACACGTAAAAGGTGCACCATCTCAGTTTGACGTACCCGTTAGGGAGCTAAAACTGTGTGCTGGTGCTGGCTTTATTTACGCGCTGTGCGGCAATGTAATGACCATGCCAGGCCTACCGGATAAACCGGCTTTTATGTCGTTGGACATTGATAGCAAAGGAAACATCGTTGGCTTAAGTTAATTACGACCAGACATAGGCTAAAAATCCGCTTTATCTAGAATAACCTGTCCGTACTATGCTCCCCATTATATTTGCGGACAGGTCTCGTTTCTGATACCTAATTGCTCAATTAACACCCCAAGTGCAATAAATTTCATTAAAAACGAAATAATATGCACATCTAATTATAAGTTTTGGGTCAAGATCACATTAATAGGCCTACAAAATATATAGTATTGCGCTGATTTTTCGAGGACAGTGATGAATACGAGTATAAAAAAACTGATCAGCCAATTTCTATGTACCTTGTTTGTCCTAGGATTAGTCCCTGCTCTCTATATAAACTCTGAATTTGAACGGGTTGAAGCCCAGTATGCGCTAAACATCAAACAGTCTAATCAAAACCAAATCGAATACAGCTTCCATCAACTCGCTATTATTGTTGAGCAAATATCAAACGCGGTTCCCTCTATTGCCGCCTCACAGACCCTACTTCGTTCCATTTCCGAGCCTTCAGTTACTAACAAACAAGCACTGCAGGATCTGTGGGTTGTATTGGCACACGGGCAACAATACTACTCTCAACTGCGTTTCCTAGATCTAGACGCTAATGAAGTATTCCGCGTCAACTATAAAGATGGCCACGCAAGTGTCACTCCAGACCACGAGTTACAAAACAAATCCTCTCGTGATTACTACAAAAAGCTACAAGAATTAGAGATTGGAGAAGTTAAAGCTACAGGCATTGATCTAGAAGTTGAAAATGGAGAGTTAGTTCGCCCCTTTTCGCCGACACTTCGCATTATGACGCCTGTCACTGTAGGGGAGCACATTATTGGCTATTTCATTGCTAACCTAAATATGCGCGAGATCTATGATCGCTTACATTACCAGATAGGTACATCAGCGACAGTTCCGGTCATCCTTAATAATACTGGTCATGTCATCATGGGTCCCGACCCTGAGGATTCATTTGGGCATGTGATTGAATCACGTTCAGACAAGACGTATGCAAAACTAGCCCCAGGCCTGTGGCAGAATATTCAAAGCGGCACCTCATCCAGCTATTTTGATGGTAAAAACTGGTATTTTCACTCTGACATCAGCCCTAAGATTAAGCAGTTTGAAGGACCAATTTATATGGTTCTTCATATTGAAGAACATCAATTTAACACTCAGTTTCAACAAGAAAATCACGCCATAGTCGTTCAGATAATCATACTCTCGATATTGATTTCAATGATATCTGCAGGTTTCGTACTGTGGAACAGAAATCATAAAAAGAACAGTATCGAAAGCCAACTCGCCAAAGCGGCAATGAACGGTATGTCTGCCCTATTAATCACAGACAAAAATAACCGAATCATAAAAGTAAACCAAGAGTTCACCCGTGTCAGTGGCTACGAGTTAGAAGATGTAAAAGGTAAACAGCCTTCATTGTTTAACGCTGGCCGATATAATGAAGAGTTCTACATTAAAATGTGGAGCGTCATTAAAGAGACAGGGATGTGGGAAGGCGAAGTGGTGAACCGACGAAAGGATGGCACCTTCATCACGGAAATTCTTCGAATACAAACCATCAAAGACTCAAAAGATGTGATTCAATTTTATGTTGCATCATTTGTTGATATCAGCAAACGCAAAGAGCTCGAGAATAAATTGAGAAACCTTAGCGAAAAAGATGCACTATCTGGCTGTTGGAATAGACGAAAGTTCGACCTGGAGCTTCGTGACGAGTGTTCTCGCGTTAGTCGTTACCCTACTCGCGAGCAATCTTGCTTAGCCATATTGGATATTGACCATTTCAAACGCATTAACGATAGATTTGGACATGATTATGGCGATAAAGCCATACAAACCGTAGCACAGGTACTGCAACGTGAATGCCGAGATACCGATTTCGTGGCTCGTATTGGGGGAGAAGAGTTTGGGGTTATCTTGCCTCACACGACACCACAAGAAGCCGACTATGTGCTTAATAGGCTGAGAATCGCGATCAGTATCGAGTTCGACAACGTCGTTACAATAAGTGGCGGAATAACCAACCTAACAGGTGAACCTGCACTCAATTATAAGTGCGCCGATTTAGCTCTTTACGAAGCAAAAGCAGTAGGTAGAAACAGTGTATGTTTGTTCCTTGATAGCGAAATGAGCGAAATTGCATAGTGGGAGCCTGCATCGCACCACCGCCCCGCTAACTTATTCATTTCACTCTAGAGTCGTTCACTCAACAATCAACTTGGTGCGGGGTAGAACTCCAGCGTATTCCCTTCGACTACCAGAATGCAATCCATATTCGCAGCATGGGCTGCCTGCTTACCAAGGTGAGTATCTTCAAACACAACACACTGCTTTGGCTGTAAACCCATACCAAAACAAGCAGCTAAGAAAGTATCAGGGTTTGGTTTATGATTCTTCACATCTGTCGCTGTCACTAAGATATCCAACTTACTCAAGATATCCGTTTTATCTAACAGTTGTTCTGCGCTCTTGCGTTGACTGCCCGTTCCAACCGCAATCTTCTTGTCACCGAGATGGTCTATCAAAAGAGAATACGTACAAGGGATAATATCTCCTTTGTCTTCAATAGCTGCAAACGAAGCCATTTTAAACGTAGAAACCGCTTGTGGGTCGAGCGATAAACCGTACTTACTATTTACCTCACCCGCGATCTTATAACTCGGCATTCCACCTAAGCTATGCAGCCAAGACGCTTCGAAATAAAAGCCGAACTCTTCCGCCGTTTGTAGCCATGCTTTCACATGTGCTGGCATTGTATCGATCAACGTACCGTCCATATCAAAGATTAATCCTTCATACGCCGTTAAATCAATTTTCATCACTACTACCACTCTTTAAGAAAGTTACTGATACCATACCCAATATTCAGTATCATGACCCCATATTACTGTTCAAAATGGATGTTTATGTTACAAATATCTAACTCTGTTTCAATTCAAGACTGGGAACTCCAGCTAACCGCGATCAGAGCTCAAGGAGCCGGAGGTCAAAACGTCAATAAAGTATCGAGTGCGATACATTTACGTTTTGACATAAAGCACTCAACCCTACCCGATTTCTATAAAGAAAAACTCCTGGCACATAAAGATGGTCGTATCACTAAAGATGGTGTGATTATCATTAAAGCTCAACAGTACAGAACTCAGGAGCAAAACCGAGACGATGCTTTGGTACGTTTGAAAGAGCTGATCTTAGAAGCAACAAAAGTTCAAAAAGTGAGACGAGCAACCAAGCCAACACGCGGCTCTCAAAAAAGACGTTTAGAAAGTAAAAAGCAAAGAAGCACCACCAAACAACTTCGCGGAAGAGTAGGCTAATTGTTTCATGTCCGTAGTGAGCACCTCACCATGAAACAATCATTTTAGCTCTAACTAGCTGGACAAAAGACGATACCTGACATTATTTATTCGTAGACAATTTATTCGAAGACTGGTTGTTTGAGGCTACGTATTTAAAACACTATTGATTAGAAAATATCTATTGGAACAAAACGCTACTTCTGTTTTTTGACCGACAAAATCAGTTTAATCAACAGCATTCGCTCTTCACTGGTTAACAAACGACTAGCAGCAGCTACATCTTCCGCTGCTGCTTCAGACGCTCCTACAACGTCGAGTACGACATCCAAGTCCGTCACTTTCAAAGTTCTCGTGATCGAACGATACTGAGACATTTTGATATCAGCCTCTCCGCGCTCAATTCGTTGATAGGTTTTCAAGCTCATTCCTGCGCTAGCCGCTAATTTTTCTTGAGACCAATTGCCTAGCTTCCTACGCTCAATCAGCGCAATGACTATAGGTTCTTGTGACATAAGCACCTCCAGAATAGACAGTTATGACCTAATTTCAGCAAGAAGCAGACCATATTGACTTAGAACAGTTTACATAAGCGATTAAAGGCATATTATTCGGCCGATAAAAACGTTACGTTTCATGGACTTTCACACTTACAACGACGTTAACTCGCGGGTAGATAAGTTTGAATTATCAGAGCTAGGAAATAAGAAAAATTGCAAATTGCGAATAATGATAGCGTGAAATTGGAAATTGCGAATCTCTATAAATTGGCATTTCCTTGCATACAACAGGCTTTAGAATCAGAAGATACCCGTAATGAAATTGTTGCGGTACAGCAGAGATTACTGACTTACAAAGAAGTACTGTTACACGGAAATATGCTGGAAGATAAAGAATTAAAACAGGCTTTTTCTGCATTGAACCAAAGCGAGAAAGGTGTTGTACAAGGTGGTATTCAAAATATCAACGATGCAATAAAGCAAATGGATGAAATTGTCGAAAGGTATAGCAGGAAGGCGAAAATCAATAAGCAGGCTTATCGACAAGTTTGAAGCGATAGTACACCGAAATAACCAAGTCGACGCTGATGCTTTTTAGCGTCGACTTAATCTAAGACTTCTTTCATTAATGCTTAAATGAACAACCTGTCGAGGTATAGCCCTCAATCATGCTGATGAACGTCTACTTAACTTTAAATAGATTGTCTTCTTAAAATAAGTAAACCAAGCGCGAATATCGACAAGAATCCCAAAGAACCGCCGCTACTAGAGCCTGAGTTGGTGCCTGAATTAGACCCGCCCGATAGGCTTATCTTCGGCATTGACGTTTCATTTAACAAAGCAGAAGATGAATCAACGGTTTCACCATCGCTCACTCGTACGAGAACACGAGAACTCGGTGTACTTCTAACTTCAAAAGTTGCGTTTTCAGTGCCTGAAACAACTCGATCTATCCATCCTGCATAATCATAAACTTCCGTAAAAACAGACGTGTATTTTTCAGTAAGGCTTCCACATGTAGCTGGCCCGTAACTCGTAATGCCTATTTGCTGATAGCTAACCCCATCCCACCAATAGACAGGACCGCCTGAATCACCATTACAGGTCGAGTTTTTGTATCCATTGAACTGCGCTCCATCAAAACAAAGCTGTTTGTCTGTTGAATTACAGCTATTTGTAGCATCGAAGGTTAAATTCGCTTGATTTACTACATTGGTAGCAGTTCTAGAAACAGTTTTGCCTTGGTCATCTGTTATATGACTCGTCAAGCCTCGGCCAACTGCCTTAAACGTATCTTGACCACGATTCAATGCATAGACATTGTCGAATGTAGAGTTAATTGAAGAAGAGTAGTCTCGTACATTTAAGGCTGTTTTGAGTTTCAAGATAGCAATATCGTTTGGTAATACTTTCCCGTTGATGGGATCAAGATTATTACTATAGTCACTTGGATAATATATCTTTTCGACTCGTGCTGATTGGTATCCACCGTTGTTATATTTTGTTTGATCTGCCATTCCTGGAACAACCCAAGTATTAAGCATCCACGCGTAACTTTCATACACACAATGGGCAGCGGTAAGCACGAATTGTGCATCTATAATGGTTCCACCACAGTAGTTAGAAAATTTTGAACCATCATGAAAGTACAGGCTAGTAAACGTTGGATAAGTATTAGTTAGTTCTGCATCTGTTGTGGGGCTACCATTGATAATATAAGGTGAAACACCGACATTAGGAGCACTTTCGACCGAGTTTTCCGTCGCCATAACACTTGATGTGTAAATCAATGGAGCTAACAGCCCTAAAACGGCTTTACGAACCGGACTCATTGTATGGTTAACATTCATAGATAACTCCTTGTAACCCCTACTACTTATTTACAAAAATGATGAATCGTCACCATAACACGTACCACTAATATTATAGTAAGCAATTTTAATGATATAGCCATATGTCTCGTTTTAAAAAACGAACTTTCAGGTATCTGGGCTTGTAGCGATATAGAAAGTTATACGCTCTTAAAATTAGATACGTTTATAAAAATAGATACGTTCATAAAAAGGGAGACAGGCTTAAACAAAAAAGCCTACCATTGAACTTCTCTATACAGAGAATCAAACAGTAGGCTTTGTTTAGCTTAATAGTTGCTCTTAAAAGAGATTAGCCACGGTAGTAACGTTGAGGTACGAATGGCATTTTTTCTACTGTCATTGGTAGCTTCTTACCACGAACTTCAGCGAATACTTCAGTGCCAATTACTGCTAGATCAGTGCGTACATATGCCATAGAAACAGGTTTGCCTGCATTAGGCCCCGCTGTACCGCTTGTTACAACACCAATCTTGTTGTCTTCAGCATCGAACAGCTCAGCGCCTTCACGTACTGGCGCTTTAGTTTGACCAACAAGACCAACACGCTTACGTTGAACATCTTTGGTTGCGATTTGCTCAAGGATGATATCAGCGCCAGGGAAACCGCCTGCACGTTCACCGTCTGTACGACGCACTTTTTGAATACCCCATAGAAGGCTAGCTTCTACTGGAGTAGTTGTTGTATCTAGGTCATGACCGTATAGACATAGACCACACTCAAGACGAAGTGAGTCACGAGCGCCAAGGCCAATCCACTCTACTTCAGCTTCTGATGTTAGCTTGCGTGCCAGTGCTTCAGCGTGATCGTTAGGAACAGAGATCTCGTAGCCATCTTCCCCCGTGTAACCACTGCGGCTCACGATGCATTCAACGCCGTCGATATCAACTTTTTGAACGTCCATGAAAAGCATGTCAGCAACGCTTGGTTGGAAACGAGCTAAAACTTCAGACGCTTTAGGGCCTTGAAGTGCTAATAGAGCGCGATCATCAATCACTTCCATTTCTACGTCAGCTGGAAGGTGCGCAGTTAGATGGTCGATATCTTGTGTCTTACATGCTGCGTTCACAACAACAAACAGGTGATCACCTAGGTTAGCAACCATCAGATCATCCATAATGCCGCCCTGCTCGTTAGTAAAAAACGCATAGCGCTGCTTACCAGAAGGAAGGTCAATAATATCTACAGGAACCAAAGATTCTAAGACAGCAGCTGCGTTTGCACCATGTAGACGAAGTTGCCCCATGTGAGAAACATCAAAAAGACCAGCAGCATCACGAGTATGTAAATGCTCTTTCTTTACACCAAGCGGGTACTGGACTGGCATATCGTAGCCAGCGAAAGGAACCATCTTTGCGCCCTCTTCAACGTGAAGTGCATGCAGTGGTGTTGTTAGTAGGTCTTGATTAGCGTGTTCTTGAGTCATTTTATTCTCCATGAAGCGTTGCAGGCTGTCCAAAATCGAGTCTGCCGCTTATATCTCTATTTAGAGTCGCCTCTAACGATACTGGTTAACGTTAGAAACAGTAGATAGTAAAAAGTGATGTCCTTTATATAGGCTTATATCGTTGGCTCTATAAATTATGAATAACTGTACAGAACCCATACAACTCACTTTCTAAGAATTCACTTCAGTAAACTTCAATCAACATGAGTAAACCGTGTTCACTATAATAAACAAGGCTGAGTGAGTTTTACACCCTTAACAAGATTAAAACAGCTCAAAATGTGACATTTAACAATTTAAAAACAATTTATAGATACATACAAAAACGCGATATTGATGATTTTCACATCAATATCGCGTCTGTTGGCTAACGTTCGAAACAAAAGCAAACGTTTGCATTCACTATAAGAAATTCTAAGTTTGTTAACTTATTTTGCAGTCACCCACAAAATGAGTGCATCTTCTGTACTGGTAGAAATCAGCATGTGGCCCATATTGGCATCGTAATACATGCTATCGCCTTCGCTCATTGGCACAGGTTCGTAGAATTCTGAATAGAACATCACATCACCGGAGATAATCATTAAGAACTCCTCACCGTCATGACGCACCCAATCATTATACTCTTCAAAAGTACGTGCTCTTACGCGGCTCTTAAACGGCATCATCTTCTTATTAGAAAGCTCAGTCGCAAGCAGCTCATGTTCATAAGTCGGTGTTGGGTGTGGTTTACCTTGGCCTGCCTTGGTTAAATCTCGACGTCCTGTTGCCACTTTTTTTCTTGGCGGCTCAAAGAGTTGCGGCATATCAATTTGCAAACCCATCGCCAATTTTTGCATTGCTTGAAACGTTGGTGAGATCTGTTCATTCTCAATTTTGCTGAGCGTAGAGCGAGCCAAGCCTGTTCTTTGGCTTGCTTCTTCTAACGTAATCCCAAGCTTGCCGCGGATATCTTTAATACGCTGGCCAAGCCTAAGTGGTTCGATATTCTGGTCTAACGTTTCCTTCGCCAACGTTAAAGATGGGTACTCATCATAAATGTCTTCTGACATAGGTCCCTCATTAATTTCTTGCTTCCTGTCTATTCATTTCATTGTTGCATGAAGCGCTTTGTTGATTAAAGAGCACACAGAGAAATAAAGCGTGCTCCCCGTAGCAAAACAAGAAAAGTTATTTCCTATTGGAAATTTTTGTTGAAAATTGATTTTATCGGAGCTATGTTATCGACTTGTTAGATGAAGAGATGCTACTTCAGCTTGCAGCAAATGATAGATTTAACATTTGTAAGAGCTGTTTTTTACCCGAACTTTTTGGGAAACAATTCGTGCTGCATCGACCCTACAACGATCGCTTAGACGCTGTAAGAGTATATTTATAACGCAATTCACGTTTATCTATACCTATATAGCGCAAACGATACCGATGCAGAAATCAACGTAAGACCTAATGGACTATAAAAACAATCACCATTAGCTTAATGAAAGGTCTCGACAATGAACGCTTACCAAAACCATAGCTTAGACAGTTTTTTCTCTACGAACCTATCTGCGACTGACGACGCAGTATTTGCTGGAATCCAAGCAGAGAACACTCGTCAAAACGAACAAATCGAACTTATTGCTTCTGAGAACATCGTTTCTAAAGCAGTAATGCAAGCTCAAGGCACTTGCCTGACCAACAAATACGCAGAAGGCTACCCAGGCCGTCGTTACTACGGTGGTTGTGAGCACGTAGATACAGTAGAAGCTATCGCGATTGAACGTGCTAAACAGCTGTTCAAGTGCGAATACGTAAACGTACAACCTCACTCAGGTGCTCAAGCGAACGGCGCAGTTAAACTTGCCCTACTTCAACCTGGCGACACTATCCTAGGCATGTCTCTAGACGCTGGTGGCCACCTTACACACGGTGCGCGCCCTGCAATGTCTGGTAAGTGGTTCAACGCAGTTCAATACGGCGTAGACCGCGAAACTCTAGAAATCGATTACGAAGCGGTTCGCGCTTTAGCTATCGAAAGCCAACCTAAAATGATTATTGCTGGTGGTAGTGCTATCCCACGCGTTATTGATTTCGCTAAGTTCCGTGAAATCGCTGACGAAGTTGGCGCTATCCTAATGGTCGATATGGCACACATCGCGGGTCTTATCGCGACAGGTGCTCACCCTAGCCCACTACCACACGCACACGTTGTTACCACAACAACGCACAAAACACTTCGTGGCCCACGCGGCGGCATGATTCTTACGAACCACGAAGACATCAACAAAAAGATCAACTCTGCAGTGTTCCCTGGCCTTCAAGGCGGCCCACTAATGCACGTTATCGCGGCTAAAGCAGTGGCGTTTGGCGAAGCACTTGGCCCTGAATTTAATACTTATATTGATTCAGTGATCGACAACGCAAAAGTTCTTGCTGAAGTGTTGCAAACTCGCGGTTGTGACATTGTGACTGGCGGTACAGACACACATCTAATGTTGGTTGACCTTCGCCCTAAAGGCTTGAAAGGTAACGTAACTGAAGAAGCATTAGAGCGTGCAGGGATCACATGTAACAAAAATGGCATACCATTCGATACAGAGAAGCCTATGATTACTTCTGGTATCCGTTTAGGCACGCCAGCTGGAACCAGTCGTGGTTTTGGCACTGAAGAATTCAAACTTATCGGTGAATGGATCGGCGATGTACTTGATGGCTTAGTTGAAAGCCCTGAAGGCAATGCTGAAGTTGAGCAACGTGTTCGCAAGCAAGTTAAAGAGCTTTGCAAGCGCTTCCCTCTTTACCGTTAAACCAATTTTAAGATTTAAATTAAAACCTCATAAATTTTTGGAGAATAAGCAATGGACAATACACTAAAGTTTGCAGACAGCCACGAGTGGGTAAAAGACAACGGTGACGGTACTGTAACTATTGGTATTTCTGAGCACGCTCAAGAGCTACTAGGTGACGTTGTGTTTGTTGACCTGCCAGACACTGAAGACGAAATTGAAGCTGGCGAAAGCTTCTCTCTGGTTGAATCAGTGAAAGCAGCTTCTGATATCTACGCACCAATCTCTGGCGAAATTGTAGAAATCAACGAAGAATTAGAAGATAGCCCAGAGCTAATCAACGAAGAACCTTATGAAGGCGGTTGGATTGTTAAAGTGAAGATGTCTGATGCGTCTGAACTAAACAACCTTAAAGATGCGGAAGAATACCTAAGCTCTGTAGAAGAAGACTAATAGGTAACCTCATTACGATAAAGCTGCTCTTTGGAGCAGCTTAATTTTAGGGGCTAGCTCACGGCTCCAGAGAGAAAGTAGAACATATCATGACTGAATTACTTCAAAGCCAATTACTGAAAGACTTGGGTACGCAAAACGAGTTTGTTGCTCGTCATAACGGCCCTAATAAAGCAGACCAGCAAAAAATGCTTGAAGCGATCAACGCGACTAGCCTAGACGCACTGATCGACGAAACGGTTCCTGCACAAATCCGTCTTGAAAAACCAATGACACTTGCTGCGCCACTGAGCGAGATGGACATGCTGACCTCTCTTAAAGAGATCGCTAACCTAAACCAAGTGAAACGTACTTTCATTGGCCAAGGCTACTACAACACATTCACTCCAAACGTTATTCTACGTAACGTTTTAGAGAACCCCGGCTGGTACACAGCTTACACACCATACCAACCAGAGATTTCTCAAGGTCGTCTTGAAGCTCTACTCAATTACCAACAAATGGTAATGGACCTAACCGGTATGGAAATCGCGAACGCATCCCTTCTTGATGAAGCGACAGCGGCTGGCGAAGCAATGACTCTGTGTAAGCGTGCTGGCAAAAGCAAGAGCAAAGTATTCTTCGTTGCTGACGATGTTCACCCTCAAACACTAGAAGTTGTTAAAACTCGTGCTGAGTACATCGGTTTTGAAGTCATGGTTGGTGCTCTTGAAACACTTCCAGAGCAAAACGTATTTGGTGCGCTTCTTCAATACCCGAGTACAACGGGTGAAGTTCGTGACCTAACAGACATCATTGCGAAAGCTCAAGCTAACAAAACACTGGTTACAGTGGCTACTGACCTACTTGCTTCCGCTCTACTTAAGCCTGCGGGCGAAATGGGCGCAGACGTAGTCATCGGTTCAGCGCAACGTTTCGGCGTTCCTATGGGTTACGGTGGTCCACACGCTGCATTCATGGGTACTCGTGAAAAACATAAGCGTACAATGCCAGGTCGTGTAATCGGTGTATCTATCGATACTCACGGTAACCAAGCGCTACGTATGGCAATGCAAACTCGTGAGCAACACATCCGCCGCGAGAAAGCGACATCGAACATCTGTACAGCTCAAGCACTTTTAGCAAACATGGCGTCGTTCTACGCGGTTTACCACGGTGCAGAAGGCCTACGTACTATTGCTCGTCGTACACACCACATGACAGCTATCCTAGCGGCTGGCCTGACTAAATCGGGTTACGAACTAACGAACAACAGCTTCTTTGATACCATCACGATCAACTCTGAAGAGAAGACAGATGCACTGTACGCGAAAGCGCAAGCAGCAGACATCAACCTTCGCCTTCTTAAGGGTAAAATCGGTATCAGCTTAGACGAAACAACAACGATCGACGACGTGAATGCACTATTCGCAATCTTCGACGTGAAAGAAGACGTTCAAGCACTATCTTCTGACATTGCATCAAATGAGTTTGCAGCAATTCCAGAAAACTGCCGTCGTGAATCAGAGTTCCTAACTCACCCAGTATTCAACACGCACCACAGCGAAACGCAAATGATGCGTTACCTAAAACAGCTTGAGAACAAAGACTTCTCACTAACGCACGGCATGATCCCACTGGGCAGCTGTACGATGAAGCTGAACGCTGCTGCTGAGATGATTCCAGTAACATGGCCTGAGTTTGGTTCAATTCACCCATTCGCACCTCTAGAGCAAGCAGCGGGCTACACAGCGCTAGCGAAAGATCTTAAAGAGAAGCTATGTGAAATTACCGGTTACGACGATTTCTCACTACAGCCTAACTCTGGTGCATCTGGCGAATACGCAGGTCTAATCGCGATTCAACGCTACCACGCAAGCCGCGGTGAAGCTCACCGTAATGTTTGTCTGATTCCAAGCTCTGCGCACGGTACTAACCCTGCAACAGCATCTATGGTTTCAATGAAAGTAGTGGTTGTTAAGTGTGATGAAGATGGCAACATCGACATGGCAGACCTAGCAGCGAAAATCGAGAAGCACAAAGACAACCTATCAAGCATCATGATCACTTACCCTTCTACGCACGGCGTATACGAAGAGCAAGTGAAAGAAGTGTGTGAACAAGTACACGCAGCGGGCGGTCAGGTTTACCTAGACGGCGCGAACATGAACGCTCAAGTAGGTCTAACTTCACCTGGCTTCATCGGTTCAGACGTATCTCACTTGAACCTACACAAAACATTCTGTATCCCACACGGTGGTGGCGGTCCGGGTATGGGTCCTATCGGCGTTAAATCGCACCTAGCACCTTTCCTACCAGGTCACATCGAAAACGGTGTACAAGGTTCTGACTACGCGGTATCAGCGGCAGATTTAGGTAGTGCTTCAATCTTACCTATCTCTTGGGCTTACATCGCAATGATGGGCGAACCTGGCCTAACAGACGCAACGAAAGTAGCGATTCTGAACGCGAACTACGTGATGGAAAAACTACGTCCTCACTACCCTGTTCTTTACCGTGGCACTAACGGCCGCGTAGCGCACGAATGTATTATCGATATTCGTCCACTTAAGGAAGATACAGGTATCAGCGAAGAAGATATTGCTAAGCGTTTAATGGACTTCGGTTTCCACGCGCCTACTATGTCTTTCCCTGTAGCTGGCACACTAATGGTAGAGCCAACTGAATCTGAAGATTTAGAAGAGCTAGACCGTTTCTGTGAAGCGATGATCGCAATCCGTCACGAAATGGCAGCAGTGAAAGCGGGTGAATGGCCACTAGACAACAACCCTCTAGTGAACGCACCGCACACACAAGTTGACCTTTCAGGCGCAGAATGGGATCGCCCTTACTCTCGCGAACTGGCTTGTTTCCCATCAAAAGCAACCAAGAACTCGAAGTACTGGCCTACTGTTAACCGTGTAGACAACGTATACGGCGACCGTAACCTAATCTGTTCTTGTCCAAGTATCGACAACTACGAAGACTAATTCGTAGCGGCGCTAAGCAGAACAACATAACAAAAGGCGAACCGAACGGTTCGCTTTTTTGTTTTTCGGATTCCAGATTATATGACTAATAAAGCATTGACCTTACCGTAAGGGAAAGGTTTAAGGTGATATGACATTCACGACAAATTAGGAATCAATGATGGGATGTTGCAATAAAGCGCCAAAAGGTGGAGCACCTCTTGGCTTGCTTCTAAAAGTAACACTGGGGATTGGTCTTTTTGTTTTTCTGCTGGCTTTGTGGCAATAGAAGACTTATACAACTTAAGCTTTGAAGCTAAAAAGTGATGGTATGTAAAACATAAATGGCGCCCAAATAGCCATTGACGCCATAGTCTATTGTTATGACTCAGTTTCGTCGACGTACTCAATCTGCTTATTCACAAAAATGGCTAAAACTATTGCAAAAACAATCGCGATTGAGATTCTAAGAAAAGTAGATGGGATAATAGATTGTGTAGAAATGACAAACGGACCAGCGAAACCACCGGAAACAGCTCCTAGATAAGTTCGCCTCCGACTCCATTTCATCAGCGAACCACATCCAATACAACGATACTTAGTCCAATGAGAACTAAAGAAAAACCAGCTACATGCCACATTTTTCCGACACTTGGGACATTGTCTAGACTTCATAATTGCCTCGTAAAATTAAACTAAGCCGATATAAAACAAGCTGATTAAAGAAACATCAAATCTTCTAGCTAGAGTTTCGAGGGAGTTCATGAGCTATAAAACCTTACTAAGTGGCGGATAACGCACACTCACCCTAAAGCCACACACTTTAGACACAAAACCCAATAGGAACTTTAAATGCCAAGCCTTAGCAGTTCACCTTGATAAAACCTCAAGGCGATGTGCCCTTCAAATCCGATCGTACAATTTACTTAATAAAGTGGCTTCGGGCTTGTTCAACACTCGGGATTTAATGTTGGCTGAGCAACACCTTAATCCTTATTAGTTATGTTCGAAACTCTTTTAGAGTATTGAGTCCAAAACTAAAAATCATGAATGCAGGTAAAGCTAACACCACACCATAAAACTGTAAGTAATCATCACTAATCACATATGGGCCAAATGGCTCGAATACCCATAACCCACACAAGCACAAAAGCCCCCAACCGCCACTACTAAAGATAAAAGCCATAAACATCGGTAGAGATAACATTCGATCACTTGAGTTAATTTCAGATTTGCGCTTTGTTCCAAAATACCCCACACCCAAAATGGAACAGATAGCACTAACTATACCTGTTACTCCATTTATGACTTCCCACTCTAGTTGCATATTCCCTCCATAGAACATAACGAATGACATGGATTCCCCCTTTCCGAGGATCTGCCACACTTATGTGGTACTTAATTGCACCGGAGGCACCATGTCTGATTATTCTTATTTCTGCGGTATCGACCTAGCTAAAAACCACTTTAGTCTTCATACCGTAGACCAAAATGGTAAGGTCATACTTCATAAGTCAGTAACCCGCTCTAAACTACTGACTACAATAGCAAATATGCCACTCATGCGTATAGGCGTTGAAGCGTGTGGTGGTGCACATTATTGGGCAAGAACACTAATAATAAACCGGGCATGACGCCGCTATCTCACTGACGACACTGTCACCTTTCGCTATAAAGAGAGCCAGACCAATGCATGGCGAACGCGCACCTTACCTACTCTCAAGTTTTTGCTGCTCATTTTGCAACACGTGCAGCCCAAAGGGTTGCAGCGAGTAAGAGACTACGGATTTTTACGTGATCAAGCACACGCCTTAAGAGCCCGGATTCAACTGCTGTTATTGAACTTGGTCTATAGGATGCCGCCACTCACCGCCCCGATAAGGAGCAAAGCGATAAGAGTATGCCCTTGCTGTTAGCATGAGATGGCGTGTGTTGGAGTAAGCCGACCTATGTAACCGAAAGGCATTTGATAATAAGGAGAATGGCATCAATGAAAACAGAGGAGATGTGACGACGAAAGAAACGAAAAACAGTTAACTGGTTGATAAGATTGCTATCGCAACCTTATCTCGGCCTCGCTCGCCTTGAGAAAAGCCTCAAAGCGATGTGCCCTTCAAGTTCAATCGTACAATTTACTTAATAAAGTGGCTTCGGGCTTGTTCAACACTTGGGATTTAGTGTTGGCTACGCAACACCTTAATCCTTATTAGTTAGCAATCATTTTTATCGTTACAACAAAAAAGACAAAACCATGTGTAATAAAATATTAGTAAAATACCCTCCTTTGATTAGAGCTTACAAGGTATCCTTTATGGCATGGTTTATCGCATTATGCATATTACTTTTTATTTGGAGAGTGATGATTAACCACAACAAGTTAAAACTATTAAAGATGAGAGTCGTAAACTTAGCTCTTTACGAAATTTCTGAAGATATAACCTATTTAAATAGAGTTCGTGACTGCGCGACAAGGGTGAGATTTAAGTATGACTTTGTTCACGACATTACGGAAAAACTGAGCTACCAAAATAGTGTAGCTGAAATAGTGAAAGAACTATCAATTCGTAAAGGGTACGACTATAAGCAACGACCACTATGGTCAGTAGTGGAAAATGCAGCGACTAACTATCCAGAACTGTGTTCAGATTGGTAGATATCTCAGGAGTGGCTAGAAGTAGCTACTCCTAATCGAAGAATATAAAAAAGCAGTTTAATATTACTATCCAAAGATAGCCATAAGAATCAAGGCACCACCCCAGATAGGTATAGTTGCAATGGCTAGATTAAAAGCTAATGCACATAGAGCTGCCGCCCCTCCTACCAAAAACAAAATTGCAGCACCAATGTATGCAAAAATATCTTTCATAAATATCTCGGTGATTATTAATATAATTTAATGATAAAGCCAAAGAATAGGCTCTATCGCCTAGCTTCAACTCCGTGAAACGCGAAAATTTACACTAAAAGGACACAGCAAGATAACAAATAATTTTTTTAGCTAAGATAAGAAACTCTTGTTGTTTATAATGATTGCTAACGCCTCATTAAGAGGAAATTTATAGTTGGCTAAAATGTTGAACGCAGTGAAAACAGCCAACTGTAAATTTTCCTGCTTTGATCCGCACCAGCAG